>NZ_JASSPE010000010.1:0-152582 GCF_030234105.1 Paracoccus sp. SSJ
TCGGCGCGCTGCTGCGCGGTGTGGAGCGTGACGGCGTCGAGCGCGGCCAGGTCCTTGCGAAGCCCGGCTCGGTGACGCCGCATACCGAGTTCGAGGCCGAGGCTTACATCCTGACCAAGGAAGAGGGCGGCCGTCACACGCCGTTCTTCGCGAACTACCGTCCGCAGTTCTACTTCCGGACGACGGACGTGACGGGGACGGTGAAGCTGCCGGAAGGCACCGAGATGGTGATGCCTGGCGACAACCTGAAGTTCGAGGTGGAGCTGATCGCTCCGATCGCGATGGAAGAGAAGCTGCGCTTCGCGATCCGCGAGGGCGGCCGCACGGTCGGCGCCGGCGTGGTGTCGAAGATCCTGAAGTGATCCGTCAGGATCACGGAAGGGTCCCGAGACGCGCTGCAAGCTCCGTGTCGAAGATCCTGAAGTGATCCGTCAGGGGCGGCGGCCCAAGGCCGCGGCCCCGCCAGGAACCATCGGGTGATCCCGCAAGGGATATCGCGATGACAGGGCCGCTCCAAAAGGAGCGGCCTTCGCCGTTGGCAGATCTCAGTCCGGGTAGACGAACCGCACCGATTTCAAACGTCGCTCATGGCGTTCGTCGGGGTGCCCTGCATCGGCAAGCGACCACAATATTTCCTTGGGGGCCCACACCCTCAGCGGGGCGAACAGAATGGCGATAATCGTCACCTGGGCCATACCCCCATGCAAGGCGATGCCCGGGTTCCGGGCGGAACGACAGCAGAGATCAAGGCAAGGAGGCCAGACCCCCTTGACGTGCCGGGCCTGCTCGTGCATGTAGCCGCATCGCTGCCGATCTTTCCAGAATCGGTTGCCTTATGCCGGGCCGCCATATCATGGGGCGGCCTGCTCTTGTTTATACGGTTCGACGCTGGTGGTGCGTGGTGTGTCGTCAGCCTCTCAACTTGAGTTCCCCGCAAGAGGGATGAGAATGCAAAGCCAGAATATCCGCATCCGGTTGAAGGCGTTCGATTACCGCGTCCTGGATGCCAGCACGCAGGAAATCGTGAACACCGCCAAGCGCACCGGCGCGCAGGTCCGCGGCCCGATTCCGCTGCCCAACAAGATCGAGAAATTCACCGTTCTGCGCGGTCCGCATATCGACAAGAAATCCCGCGACCAGTGGGAAATCCGCACGCACAAGCGCCTGCTGGACATCGTCGATCCGACCCCCCAGACCGTTGACGCCCTGATGAAGCTCGACCTCGCCGCCGGCGTGGATGTCGAGATCAAGGTGTAAGGAGGCTATCATGCTGCGGACTGGTGTTATCGCCAAGAAGCTGGGCATGACCCGGCTGTTCCTGGAAGACGGGCGTCAGGTGCCCGTCACCGTTCTGCACGTCGACAACGTGCAGGTCATCGCTCAGCGCACCGCCGAGAAAGACGGCTATGTGGCGCTGCAGCTCGGCGCGGGCGAGGCGAAAGCCAAGCGCACGACCGCCGCGCTGCGTGGCCATTTCGCCAAGGCGAATGTCGCGCCCAAGCGCAAGATCGCGGAATTCCGCGTCTCGCCCGAGAATCTGGTCGAAGTGGGCGAGGAAATCGTCGCCGACCATTACTTCGAAGGCCAGTATGTCGACATCGCCGGCACCTCGATCGGTAAAGGCTTTGCCGGTGCGATGAAGCGGCACAACTTCGGCGGTCTGCGCGCCTCGCACGGCGTGTCGATCAGCCACCGCTCGCACGGCTCGACCGGCCAGTGCCAGGACCCCGGCAAGGTGTTCAAGGGCAAGAAGATGGCGGGTCACCTGGGTGCGGTGCGCGTCACCACCCAGAACCTGCAGGTCGTCAAGACCGATGCCGAGCGTGGCCTGATCATGGTCAAGGGTTCGGTCCCGGGTTCGAAAGGCGGCTGGGTCACCATCAAGGACGCCGTGAAGAAGCCGCTGGCCGAAAGCACCGTTTTCCCGGCTGCGACCCGTTCGAAAGCTGTCCAGGCCGAGGCTGCCGCCCCTGCCGAGGCCGCCGCGCCCGAAGGAGACAACTGATGAAACTCGACGTTATCACGCTCGATGCCGGCAAGGCCGGGGACATCGACCTGAGCGATGACATCTTCGGGCTCGAGCCGCGTGCGGACCTCCTGCATCGCGTCGTGCGCTGGCAGCGTGCGAAGGCGCAGGCGGGCACCCATTCGGTGCTGGGCAAGTCGGATGTCAGCTACTCGACCAAGAAGATCTATCGCCAGAAAGGCACCGGCGGCGCCCGTCACGGCAGCCGCAAGGCTCCGATCTTCCGTCACGGCGGCGTCTACAAGGGTCCGACCCCGCGCTCGCACGCCTTCGACCTGCCCAAGAAGGTCCGCGCGCTCGGCCTGAAGCATGCGCTGTCGGCCAAGGCCGCCGCGGGTGAACTGGTCGTCGTGGACAGCCTGAACATCGCGGAAGCCAAGACCGCGGCCGTCGCCAAGGCGGTCAAGGAAAACGGCTGGAAGCGGGTCCTGGTGATCGACGGCGCCGAGGTGAACGAGAACTTCGCCCGTGCCGCCCGCAACCTGGAAGGCGTCGACGTGCTGCCTTCGATGGGTGCCAACGTCTATGACATCCTGCGCCGGGATACGCTCGTGCTGACCCGCGCCGGTGTCGAAGCTCTGGAGGCTCGCCTGAAATGAGCGTGAAACCCGAACATTACGACGTGATCGTCAAGCCGATCATCACCGAGAAGGCGACGCTGGTTTCCGATGCCAACGCCTATGTCTTCGAAGTGGCCAAGGATTCGAGCAAGCCGGCGATCAAGCAGGCCGTCGAGGCCCTGTTCAACGTCAAGGTGAAGGCGGTCAACACCACCATCACCAAGGGCAAGACCAAGCGTTTCCGCGGCCGCCCCGGCGTCCGTTCGGACGTGAAGAAGGCCTATGTGACGCTGGAAGCTGGCAACAGCATCGACGTCTCGACCGGCCTCTGATAAGAAGCCGACGAATCGACGGCCCCGGCAGCGGGGCCGTCGCCTTTTGACTGAAACGGACCACCTCAGGTCCAAAGCAACGGAAGACAGAAAGCATGGCACTCAAGTCGTATAAGCCGACGACGCCTGGCCAGCGGGGGCTGGTTCTGATCGACCGTTCGGAGCTTTGGAAAGGGCGCCCGGTCAAATCCCTCACCGAGGGGCTGACCAAGAACGGCGGCCGGAACAACACCGGACGGATCACGATGCGCCGCAAGGGCGGCGGGGCGAAGCGTCTCTATCGCATCGTCGATTTCAAACGCACCAAGTTCGATGTTTCGGCGACGGTCGAGCGGATCGAATACGATCCCAACCGCACCGCCTTCATCGCGCTGATCAAATACGAAGACGGCGAGCAGGCCTATATCCTGGCCCCGCAGCGTTTGGCGGTGGGCGACAAGGTGATCGCCGGCGCCAAGGTCGACGTGAAGCCCGGCAACGCCATGCCCTTCAGCGGCATGCCGATCGGCACCATCGTCCACAACGTCGAGCTGAAGCCCGGCAAGGGCGGCCAGATCGCCCGCTCGGCCGGCACCTATGCCCAGTTCGTCGGCCGCGACGGCGGCTATGCCCAGATCCGCCTGTCTTCGGGCGAGCTGCGCCTGGTCCGCCAGGAATGCATGGCCACCATCGGCGCCGTGTCGAACTCGGACCACTCGAACCAGAACTTCGGCAAGGCTGGTCGCAACCGTCACAAGGGCATCCGCCCGAGCGTGCGCGGTGTCGCCATGAACCCGATCGACCACCCGCATGGCGGTGGTGAGGGTCGGACTTCGGGCGGCCGTCACCCGGTCACCCCCTGGGGCAAAGGCACCAAGGGCACCAGGACCCGCTCGAATAAATCGACCGACAAGTATATCTTGCGGTCGCGTCACGCGAAGAAGAAGGGGCGTTGATCCATGGCACGTTCTGTTTGGAAGGGCCCCTTTGTCGACGCCTATGTGCTTCGCAAGGCCGAGAAAGCCCGCGAGTCCGGCAAGTCGGACGTCATCAAGATCTGGTCGCGTCGTTCGACCATCCTGCCGCAATTCGTCGGCCTGACCTTTGGCGTCTATAACGGCCAGAAACACATCCCGGTCTCGGTGACCGAGGAGATGATCGGCCAGAAGTTCGGTGAATATTCGCCGACGCGGACCTATTACGGTCACGCCGCCGACAAGAAAGCGAAAAGGAAGTAAGCGTCATGGGTAAGGAACAGAATCCGCGCCGCGTGGCGGAGAACGAGGCGTTTGCGAAGACCAAGATGCTTCGCACCTCGCCGCAGAAGCTGAACCTGGTTGCGGCGATGATCCGCGGCAAGAAGGTGGACAAGGCCCTGGCCGACCTGACCTTCTCGTCCAAGCGCATTGCGGGCGATGTCAAGAAATGCCTGCAATCGGCCATCGCCAATGCCGAGAACAACCATAACCTCGACGTGGACAACCTGATTGTCGCAGAGGCCTGGGTCGGCAAGAACCTGGTCATGAAGCGTGGCCGTCCGCGCGCCCGTGGTCGTTACGGCAAGATCATGAAGCCGTTTTCGGAAATCACCATCAAGGTGCGTCAGGTCGAGGAGCGCGCGTAATGGGTCAGAAGGTAAACCCCATCGGGATGCGTCTCCAGGTCAACCGCACCTGGGACAGCCGCTGGTATGCGGATGACAAGGACTACGGCAATCTGCTGCTGGAAGACCTGAAGATCCGCGACTTCATCAAGAAGGAAGCGAAGCAGGCCGGCGTCAGCCGCGTCGTGATCGAGCGTCCGCACAAGAAATGCCGCGTGACGATCTATGCCGCGCGCCCGGGTGTCATCATCGGCAAGAAAGGCGCCGATATCGAGACCCTGCGCAAGAAGCTGGCGAACTTCACCGGTTCGGAACTGCACCTCAACATCGTCGAGGTTCGCAAGCCCGAACTGGACGCCCAGCTGGTGGCCGAGTCGATCGCCCAGCAGCTCGAGCGCCGGGTGTCGTTCCGCCGCGCCATGAAGCGTGCGGTGCAGAACGCCATGCGCATGGGTGCCCTGGGCATCCGGGTGAACGTGTCGGGCCGCCTTGGCGGCGCCGAGATCGCCCGCACCGAATGGTATCGCGAGGGCCGGGTGCCGCTGCACACGCTGCGCGCCGACATCGACTATGCGCTGTCGGAGGCCTCGACCCCCTACGGGATCATCGGCGTGAAGGTCTGGATCTTCAAGGGCGAGATCATGGAGCACGATCCGCAGGCCCGCGACCGCCGCGCCACCGAAGCGCAGGACGGCCCGTCGCCCCGCGGCCCGCGCCGTGATCGCGACCGCGACGCGCGCTAAGGAGAAGAAGCAATGCTGCAACCGAAACGGACCAAGTTCCGCAAACAGCACAAGGGCCGCATCCATGGCGAGGCCAAGGGCGGGTTCAACCTGAACTTCGGCTCCTACGCGCTGAAGGCCATCGAGCCCGAGCGCGTCACCGCCCGCCAGATCGAAGCGGCTCGCCGCGCGATCACCCGCCACATGAAGCGTCAGGGTCGGGTCTGGATCCGGATCTTCCCGGATGTGCCGGTTTCCTCGAAGCCGACCGAAGTGCGGATGGGTAAGGGCAAGGGTTCGGTGGATTACTGGGCCGCCCGCGTCCATCCCGGCCGGATCATGTTCGAGATCGACGGGGTGAACGATACCATCGCCCGCGAAGCGCTGCGCCTGGGCGCGCAGAAGCTGCCGGTGCTGACCCGCATCGTCGCGCGCGAAGACTGGTAATCGCCACCGCTTCCGGATTGCGCCCCGCCGCGAAAGTGGCGGGGCGCTGCATTTGCGGCGCCTCGGGACAATCGGGGTTGCCAAAAGCCGGGCAAGCCTGTATGGGCAAGCCTTCACATGAAACTCCACCGGAATCAGGGTGGCCCTGCATGGCAGGGGCTCTCCGGTGATGTTGAAAGGAAGAGGCGCATGAAAGCGCAGGAACTGAAAGACAAGACGCCTGATCAGCTGAAAGAACAGCTGCTCGCGCTGAAGAAGGAAGCGTTCAACCTGCGCTTCCAGCAGGCCACCGGCCAGCTCGAATCGACCGCCCGCATGCGCACCGTCCGCCGCGACGTGGCCCGTGTGAAAACCATTCTGAACCAGAAAGCGGCGGAAGCCGCGGCGTCGAATTAAGGAGCCCGGTCCATGCCCAAACGCATCCTGCAAGGCAAGGTCGTCAGCGACAAGAACGAACAGACCGTCACCGTCCTGGTCGAGCGTCGCTTCAAGCATCCGCTGCTGCACAAGACCGTGCGTTCGTCCAAGAAATACCGCGCCCATGACGCGGATAACCAGTTCAAGGTCGGTGACACCGTTCGCATCGTCGAATGCGCGCCGATCTCGAAGACCAAACGCTGGACCGTCCTGACCGAAACTGCTGAAGTTTCGGCCTGAGGCCCAGTTTAATCGATACCCTGGGGCCGGTGCTGCCGGTCCCCAAAGGTCGGGAGTAACCAAATGATCCAGATGCAGACCAATCTGGATGTCGCTGACAACTCCGGCGCACGCCGGGTGCAGTGCATCAAGGTTCTGGGTGGTTCGCACCGTCGCTATGCGTCGGTGGGCGACATCATCGTCGTCTCCGTCAAGGAAGCCATTCCGCGCGGTCGCGTGAAGAAGGGCGACGTCCGCAAGGCCGTCGTCGTGCGCACCGCGAAAGAAGTGAAGCGCGAGGACGGCACCTCGATCCGCTTCGACCGCAACGCCGCCGTCATCCTGAACAACCAGGGCGAACCCGTCGGCACCCGTATCTTCGGGCCGGTCGTGCGCGAGCTGCGGGCCAAGAACTTCATGAAGATCATCTCGCTTGCGCCGGAGGTGCTGTGATGGCTGCGAAGCTCAAGAAGGGCGACAAGGTCGTCGTGCTGACCGGCAAGGACAAGGGCAAGCAGGGCGAGATCTCTGCCGTGTTCCCGAAAGAGAACAAGGCCGTGGTCGATGGCATCAACATCGCCATCCGTCACCAGCGCCAGACCCAGACGAGCCAGGGCGGCCGCGTGGCGAAGGCCATGCCGATCGACCTGTCGAACCTCGCGCTGCTGGACAAGAACGGCAAAGCGACCCGCGTCGGCTTCCGTGAGGAAGACGGCAAGAAGGTCCGTTTCGCCAAGACCACGGGAGACGTGATCTGATGCTGGACCAAGCCACCTATACGCCGCGTCTGAAAGCGCAGTTTCGCGAGACGATCCGCGCCGCGCTGAAAGAAGAGTTCGGCTACAAGAACGACATGCAGATCCCGCGCCTGGACAAGATCGTCCTGAACATGGGCATCGGCGAGGCCGTCAAGGACACCAAGAAGGTCAAGCAGGGCGCCGAGGAGCTTTCGCTGATCGCGGGTCAGAAGGCCGTCATCACCAAGGCCAAGAAGTCGATCGCCGGCTTCCGCGTCCGTGAAGAGATGCCGCTGGGCTGCAAGGTCACCCTGCGCGGCGACCGGATGTATGAGTTCCTGGATCGCCTGATCAACATCGCGCTGCCCCGCGTCCGCGACTTCCGCGGCGTGAAGGGCTCGGCTTTCGACGGCCGCGGCAACTATGCCATGGGCCTGAAGGAGCATATCGTGTTCCCGGAAATCAACTTCGACAAGGTCGACGAAGTTCTGGGGATGGACATCATCATCTGCACCACCGCGCGGACCGACGCGGAAGCGAAGTCGCTGCTGAAGGCATTCAACATGCCGTTCAACAGCTGATCGCGGAGGGAAGAAGATATGGCTAAGAAATCCATGGTCGAGCGCGAGAAGAAGCGCGAACGTCTGGTTCAGAAATACGCCGCCAAGCGCGCCGCGCTGAACGAGATCATTCACGATCAGTCCCTGCCGATGGAAGAGCGCTTCAAGGCCAGCCTGAAACTGGCTGAACTGCCGCGCAACTCTTCGGCCACGCGTCTGCACAACCGGTGCCAACTGACCGGCCGTCCGCACGCGTATTACCGTAAACTGAAACTGTCGCGGATCATGCTGCGCGAGCTCGGCTCGTTCGGCCAGATCCCCGGCATGGTCAAATCGAGCTGGTAAGGGGGCAATATGTCGATGAACGATCCGCTCGGCGATATGCTGACCCGCATCCGCAACGCTCAGATGCGCGGCAAGTCGACCGTCCGTACGCCGGGCTCCAAGCTGCGTGCTTGGGTTCTGGACGTGCTGAAAGCCGAAGGCTACATCCGCGGCTATGAAGAAGTGACGACCGAAGCCGGTCACAAGGAACTGGAAATCAGCCTGAAGTATTACGAAGGCACTCCGGTCATCCGTGAACTGGCCCGTGTGTCCAAGCCTGGCCGCCGCGTCTATGCCGGCGCCAAGGAACTGCCGCAGGTCCGCAACGGCCTCGGTGTCTCCATCGTCTCGACGCCGAAGGGCGTCATGTCTGATGCAGCGGCTCGCAGCGCCAATGTCGGCGGCGAAGTCCTCTGCACCGTGTTCTAAGGAGGGCAGAGATGTCTCGGATTGGTAAAAAGCCGGTCGCCCTCCCCAAGGGCGTGACCGCGGAGATCAAGGGCCAGACCATCGAGGTCAAGGGTCCGAAAGGCACCCGCAGCTTTACTGCGACCGACGACGTGACGCTGGCCATCGAGGAGGGCGCCGTCAAGGTGACCCCGCGCGGCCTGTCGAAACGCGCCCGTCAGCAATGGGGCATGACCCGCTCGATGGTCGAGAACCTGACCGTCGGCGTCAGCGAAGGCTTCAAGAAAGAGCTGGAGATCCAGGGCGTCGGCTACCGCGCCCAGATGCAGGGCAAGACCTTGAAGCTCGCGCTGGGTTATTCGCATGACGTGAACTTCGAAACGCCGGAAGGCGTGACCATCTCGGCTCCGAAACAGACCGAGATCGTGGTGGAAGGCATCGACCAGCAGCTGGTCGGCCAGGTCGCCGCGAACATCCGCGAGTGGCGCCGCCCCGAGCCCTACAAGGGCAAGGGCATCCGCTACAAGGGTGAGGTCGTCTTCCGCAAGGAAGGCAAGAAGAAGTAAGGGGCGCAAAAATGGCACTGAACAAAAGAGAGCTGTTCCAGAAGCGCCGCCTGCGCGTGCGGAACAAGTTGCGGAAGATCTCGGACGGTCGTCCGCGACTTTCCGTCCACCGTTCTTCCAAGAACATCAGCGTCCAGGTGATCGACGACGTGAAGGGGGTCACCCTGGCCGCTGCCTCGTCGCTCGAAAAGGATCTGGGCGTCGTCGGCAAGAACAACGTCGAAGCGGCGGCCAAGATCGGCGCCGCCATTGCAGAACGCGCGAAGAAGGCCGGTGTCGAAGAGGTGATCTTCGACCGCGGCGGCTTCCTGTTCCACGGCAAGATCAAGGCGCTTGCCGATGCGGCCCGCGAGGGCGGCCTGAAGTTCTGACGATTGCGGGTGGCGATTGCGCCACCCCGATGATCCGGGGGCCGTTCGCTTGGACGGCGGCCCACCTGGATCGGCTTTAACGGCGCGAAGCGCGCGCCAGCGTATGAGGAAATGCCTTATGGCAGAACGTGAACACCGTCGGGGCCGCCGCGAAGAGCGCGAGGAAACCCCGGAATTCGCCGATCGTCTGGTAGCGATCAACCGCGTTTCGAAAACCGTCAAGGGCGGCAAGCGCTTCGGCTTTGCCGCTCTGGTGGTCGTGGGCGACCAGCGTGGCCGCGTCGGCTTCGGCAAGGGCAAGGCCAAGGAAGTGCCCGAGGCGATCCGCAAGGCGACCGAGCAGGCCAAGCGCAGCCTTATCCGCGTGCCGCTGCGCGACGGCCGCACCTTGCACCATGACATCGAGGGGCGTCACGGCGCCGGCAAGGTGATCATGCGCACCGCCGTTCCGGGCACGGGCATCATCGCCGGCGGCCCGATGCGTGCCGTGTTCGAGATGCTGGGCGTCCAGGACGTGGTGGCCAAGTCGCAGGGGTCGCAAAACCCCTACAACATGATCCGCGCCACCATCGACGGCCTCAAGAAGGAAGCCTCGCCCCGCAACGTCGCACAGCGCCGCGGCAAGAAGGTGGCCGAGATCCTGCCGTCCAACGACAAGCCGGCCGAAGCCGCCGTCGAAGCGTAAGGAGACAGGCATATGGCTAAAACCATCGTCGTGAAGCAGATCGGCTCGCCGATCCGTCGTCCGGCCATCCAGCGCGAGACGCTGAAGGGCCTGGGCCTGAACAAGATGAACCGCACCCGCGAGCTGGAAGATACTCCGGCCGTGCGCGGCATGGTCGCCAAGATCCCGCATCTGGCCGTCATCATCGAAGAGCGCGGCTGATTTCAGCCCCTCGCAGGATTTCGGAACGCCCCGGAGAGATCCGGGGCGTTTTGCTTTGCCGCGTTAACGCTTTGCTAACTGTTTCCCTTTAGCGAGAGGTGAACCGGGGGCGAGGGATGGGGGCGGAACATGCGCGGCATTCTCTGCTGTCTGGCGGCGTTGGTGCTGTCTTCGGGCGCGCTGGCCGGGCCTTGGGCTCGCGATCCCGGCGGCTTCTTCGCCACGCTCTCGGTCGAGCGGGACCGGGCGGGGAACAGCCATGCCAGTGTTTACGGGGAATATGGGCTGAGTGCCGGCAACATGCTCGGATTCGACCTGGGCCACGGTAGTGCCGGGGAAAGCAGCCTGATGCTCTGGTGGCAGCGGGCGCTGTCGGGGAAGGGGCCGAACCGTCGCGCGGTTTCGCTGGGCCTTGGTGCGATCCGTCGCGACGGGCGCTATCACGCGATGGGGCAGTTCGGCACGGCCTGGGGCCGGGGGTTCGACAGCATTCCGCTGCTGCGCCGCATTCCCGGCGGCGGCTGGCTGGCAGTCGAAAGCCGCTCGAAACTCGCCATCGTGAGGCAGGAATACCCCGAGGAGCCGGACGTGATCTACGAGGATCCGACCTATCTGACGCCCCAGACCACGCACAAGCTGGACCTGACGCTGGGCTGGCATGCACGGGACAAGCTGATGCTGGTCAACCGGTTCCGGTTCGAGCAGCGCGACGATACCGGCCTTTCCGGCAAGCTGGCGGTCTCGGCCGTGCGCGATCTGGCTGGTCCGGCGAAGCTGGAACTGGGTGTGATCGCACCGTTAGCAGGCGAGGGCGAACTGGCGCTGAGACTGGGCAGCTGGCTGGAATTCTGACGCCACCGCCCGCCCGGCCTTGCCAGCTTGACCCCGAGAGGCGCAGCCGGTAGAAGCCGCCGGTGTCCCTTGGGATACTGACGACTCAACAAGCAAGAAATGCCGTGTCCGCCCCCTTCGCTTCATGGGGCGCTTCCGGCCAAGGAGAAGCGATATGAAACTGCATGAACTGCACGACAATCCCGGCGCCAACCGCAAGAAAAAGCGCGTTGCACGCGGCCCCGGCTCGGGCAAAGGCAAGACCGCCGGCCGTGGTATCAAGGGCCAGACCTCGCGTTCGGGCGTGGCGCTGAACGGCTATGAAGGCGGCCAGATGCCGCTTTATCGCCGCCTGCCCAAGCGCGGCTTCTCGAAGCCGAATCGCCTGGAATTCGCGGTGGTGAACCTGGGCCAGCTGCAAGCCTTCGTGGACGCGGGCAAGCTGGACGCGAAAGCCGACGTGACCGAGGATGCTCTGGTCGCCGCCGGCGTCATCCGCCGCAAGCTGGACGGCGTGCGCGTGCTGGCCAAGGGCGAGATCAAGGCTGCGCTGAACCTGTCCGTGGCCGGTGCGTCGAAGGCCGCCGTCGAGGCCATCGAGAAGGCCGGCGGCAAGATCACCGTCAGCCGCCCGGCCAAAGAAGCAGCCGCGGCCGAATAAGCTGTTGAAGGGCGCGCCCGCGCCCCATAGATAGCTGTCAAGTTTTCCAGGCGCCGCGGGATCGGGAAACGATCCGGCGGCGCTGCCACGAAGGGGCACGAAGCATGGCGTCAGCCGCAGAACAGATGGCCGCGAACCTTTCCTGGGGCGCGCTCGGCAAGGCGACCGAGCTGCGCCAGAGAATCTGGTTCACCCTCGGACTTCTCATCATCTACCGCCTCGGCACTTATATCCCGGTGCCCGGCATCGACGGCGCCGCGCTGCGCAACTTCATGGACCAGGCGCAGGCCGGCATCGGCGGCATCCTGTCCATGTTCACCGGCGGCGCGCTGGGACGGATGGGCGTCTTTGCGCTCGGCATCATGCCCTATATCTCGGCCTCCATCATCGTGCAGCTGCTGGCCTCGATGGTCCCGGCGCTGGAGCAGATGAAGAAAGAGGGCGAGCAGGGCCGCAAGAAGATCAACCAGTACACCCGCTACGGCACGGTGGCGCTGGCGCTGTTCCAGGCCTGGGGCCTTGCCGTCAGCCTGGAGCACGGCAACCTCGCGCATGAGCCGGGGATGTTCTTCCGCGCCTCGGTGGTGATCACGCTGGTCGGCGGCACCATGTTCCTGATGTGGCTGGGCGAGCAGATCACCGCCCGCGGCATCGGCAACGGTATCTCGCTGATCATCTTCGTCGGCATCGTGGCCGAGATCCCCGGCCACCTGGCGCAATTCCTAGCCCAGGGCCGCTCGGGCGCCGTCTCGACGCCGGTGATCCTGGGCGTGATGATCATGGTCGCCGCGGTGATCGCCTTCGTGGTGTTCATGGAACGCGCCCTGCGCAAGATCCATATCCAGTATCCGCGCCGCCAGGTCGGGATGAAGGTCTATGACGGCCAGTCGTCGCATCTGCCGATCAAGGTGAACCCGGCGGGGGTGATCCCGGCGATCTTCGCCAGTTCGCTGCTGCTCCTCCCGGTGACGATCTCGACCTTCTCGGGCAACCAGACCGGCCCGATCATGTCGACGGTCCTGGCCTATTTCGGTCCCGGCCAGCCGCTCTACCTGCTGTTCTTCGCGGCGATGATCGTGTTCTTCACCTATTTCTACACCTACAACGTCAGCTTCAAGACCGAGGACGTGGCCGAGAACCTGAAGAACCAGGGCGGCTTCATTCCCGGCATCCGCCCGGGCAAGCGGACCGAGGATTACCTGACCTATGTGGTGACCCGGGTGCTGGTGATCGGTTCGGCCTACCTGGCCTTCGTCTGCCTGCTGCCCGAGATCATCCGCGACCAGCTGGCGATCCCCTTCTACTTCGGCGGAACCTCGGTGCTGATCGTGGTCAGCGTCGTCATGGACACGATCAACCAGGTGCAAAGCCACTTGCTCGCCCATCAATACGAAGGTTTGATCGAAAAATCGCAATTGCGCGGCAAGCGTGGCAAGACTGGGGCGGCCAAGCCCCGCAAGGCCCCGGCACGTCGCTGAGGGAAACCCACCATAAGGGTAGGAGAGGGACGACGACATGGCGATCAACATCATTCTGCTGGGCCCGCCCGGCGCAGGCAAGGGCACGCAGGCTCGGCGTCTGATCGACGAGCGCGGTCTCGTCCAGCTCTCGACCGGCGACATGCTGCGTGAGGCGCGCAGCTCGGGGACCGAGATGGGCAAGCGCGTGGCCGAGGTGATGGACCGGGGCGAGCTGGTGACGGACGAGATCGTCATCGGCCTGATCCGCGAAAAGCTGGGGCAGGGCGGCAAGGGTTTCATCTTCGACGGTTTCCCGCGCACGCTGGCGCAGGCCGACGCGCTCCAGGCGCTGATGGCCGAGATGGACCAGCGCATCGACGCCGTGATCGAGATGCGGGTGGATGATGCCGCGCTGGTGTCGCGTATCTCGGGCCGCTTCACCTGCGGCAATTGCGGCGAGGTCTATCACGACGTGACCAAGCCGACGAAGGAGCCGGGCAAATGCGACGTCTGCGGCTCGACCGACCTGCGCCGGCGCGCCGATGACAATGAGGAAAGCCTCAAGACCCGGCTGATGGAATATTACAAGAAGACCTCGCCGCTGATCGGTTACTACTATGTCAAGGGCAACCTGAACCCGGTCGACGGCCTGGCCGAGATCGACGAGGTGGCGGCCCAGGTCGCGAAGGTGATGGACAAGATCCCCGCCTAGGCTTGACCTCGGGCTGCGAATCCCTTAATTCGCAGCATCTCGCAAGAGAATCACCCGGATGTTCCGGGGATCGCTTCAAGGCCCGAAGGCATGGCTTTCGGGTCTTTGGTTGTGAAAAAAGGTTCCGGCGCTACGGAACCGCAACATGGAAAAGGAAAAACGCGTGGCTCGTATTGCTGGCGTCAACATTCCGACCGGGAAACGCGTCCCGATCGCACTGACCTATATCCACGGGATCGGCTCGAAATTCGCCGACGAGATCGTCTCCGCCGTCGGCATCGAGCCGACCCGCCGCGTGAACGAACTGTCGGATGCCGAAGTCCTGCAGATCCGCGAATATATCGACGCGAACCTGACCGTCGAAGGCGACCTGCGCCGCGAGACGCAGATGAACATCAAGCGCCTGATGGACCTGGGGTCCTATCGCGGGCTGCGCCATCGTCGCGGCCTGCCGGTCCGCGGCCAGCGCACCCACACCAATGCCCGCACCCGCAAGGGCCCGGCGAAGCCCATCGCCGGCAAGAAGAAGTAAGGGGAACGGACATGGCACGCGATAAAACCCGTATCAAGCGCAAGGAACGCAAGAACATCGCCACCGGCGTGGCGCATGTGAACTCGTCCTTCAACAACACCAAGATCCTGATCTCGGACGTGCAGGGCAATGCGATCTCCTGGTCGTCGGCCGGCACCATGGGCTTCAAGGGCTCGCGCAAGTCGACCCCCTATGCTGCGCAGATGGCCGCCGAAGACGCCGGCAAGAAGGCGCAGGAACACGGCGTCCGCACGCTGGAGGTCGAGGTTCAGGGTCCCGGTTCGGGCCGCGAATCGGCGCTGCGTGCGCTGGCCGCCGTCGGCTTCAACATCACGGCGATCCGCGACGTGACCCCGATCGCGCATAACGGCTGCCGCCCGCCGAAACGCCGCCGGGTCTGATCGGTCAAGAATTTGACGCGTTCCGCGCGGGCTTTCCGCGCGGGGCGCGCTTTTCGCATTTCACCTCGGGCGTTTCCGACCACCGGTCATGGGTCGGAAACTGGTATGGAGGCAAACGCATGATCCACAAGAATTGGGCTGAACTGATCAAGCCGACCCAGCTTGAAATCAAGCCGGGCGCCGATTCGTCCCGCGTGGCCACCGTCGTCGCGGAACCGCTGGAACGCGGCTTCGGCCTGACGCTGGGCAATGCGCTGCGCCGGGTGCTGCTGTCCTCGCTTCAGGGCGCGGCCATCACTTCGGTCCAGATCGACAACGTGCTGCACGAGTTCTCGTCCGTCCCCGGCGTGCGCGAGGACGTGACCGACATCGTCCTGAACCTCAAGGGCGTGACGCTGAAGATGGACGTCGATGCGCCCAAGCGCCTGACGCTTTCGGCCAAGGGGCCGGGCGAGGTCAAGGCGGGCGACATCCAGGAATCCGCCGGCATCACCATCCTGAACCGCGACCATGTCATCTGCCATCTCGACGAGGGGGCGGAGCTGCACATGGAACTGACCGTCGCCAACGGCAAGGGCTATGTCGCCGCCGACAAGAACCGTCCCGAGGACGCGCCCATCGGCCTGATCCCGATCGACGCCATCTTCTCGCCGGTCAAGCGCGTCAGCTACGAAGTCACGCCGACCCGCGAGGGACAGGTGCTGGACTATGACAAGCTGACCATGAAGGTCGAGACCGACGGTTCGCTGACCCCGGAAGACGCCGTGGCCTATGCCGCGCGCATCATCCAGGACCAGCTTTCGGTTTTCGTCAACTTCGACGAGCCGGAAACCGCCACCCGCTCGGATGCCGAGGACGGGCTGGAATTCGATCCGCGCCTGCTGAAGAAGGTGGACGAGCTGGAACTGTCGGTGCGTTCGGCGAACTGCCTCAAGAACGACAACATCGTCTATATCGGCGACCTGATCCAGAAGACCGAAGCCGAGATGCTGCGCACTCCGAACTTCGGCCGCAAGTCGCTGAACGAGATCAAGGAAGTGCTGTCCGGCATGGGCTTGCACCTTGGCATGGATGTCGTGGACTGGCCGCCGGAAAACATCGAAGACCTGGCCAAGCGTTTCGACGACCAGTTCTGAACAGGAATACCGGGGACGCCGCCCGCGTCCCCGGAAGATCGGGCATCCCGCCCCAAGGAGAGCGGCCCGCACGCATGGGCTGCCGGACAAAGCAAAAGACGTGAAGGAGAAACATCATGCGTCACGCCCGCGGCTATCGCCGTCTGAACCGCACCCACGAGCACCGCAAGGCGCTTTTCGCCAACATGGCCGGCTCGCTGATCGAGCATGAGCAGATCAAGACCACCCTGCCCAAGGCCAAGGAACTGCGCCCCATCGTCGAGAAGCTGATCACGCTTGCCAAGCGCGGCGATCTGCACGCTCGCCGTCAGGCTGCCGCCCAGTTGAAGCAGGACAGCCATGTCGCGAAACTGTTCGACGTGCTCGGCGCCCGCTACAAGGACCGCCAAGGCGGTTATGTTCGCATCATGAAAGCCGGTTTCCGTTATGGCGACATGGCTCCGATGGCGATCATCGAATTCGTCGAGCGCGACACCAGCGCCAAGGGTGCCGCCGACCGCGCCCGCCTGGAAGCCGAATCGGCCGCCGACGAATCGTAAGAAATTTAACCCTTTCTTAGGGTTAAGCGATGGTATGGGCCCGCAGCCGCGTTCGTGGCTGCGGGCTTTTTTGCAACAGTTCGAAACTCTGCCGGTCGCGTTCCGAATGAATCAAACGGCTCTTTTTCCATCACTGGTTGTCCCGCGCAGAAGAAAACACACGGGAATTGCAGCGGGTGAGGGCTGCTTGCACTTGGGGGCAAAAGGCGGGTAAAGCTAGTCGTGCCTTCGGGTTGACCCGACGGCATTCCGAAAAACGTCGCTCGCAAGCACGGTATTGCTTGAATACCCTGAGAACCGTGCCATTTTTCCTGGTAACCCGAAGAAAACGCAATCTGTCCAAAAAGTCATGTCGTCTCGCGCGGAAATCAATGCAGCACTCGCCAAGTTGAAAAAGCTTGCTCCGGCAGGCTATTTCATCGGGCTGCACATTCGTTTCGCTGCACCGCTGATGCAGTTCCAGACCTATAACAAGGAATGGGCCCAGCGCTATTCCGAACGGGCCTATGCCTTGCGCGACCCCACCATCGCCTGGGGCTTTTCGACGACCGGGGCCTGCCGCTGGAGCGTGCTGCCGATTCCCGACCCGTTTTCGATTCTTCAGGATGCGGCGGATCACGGCCTGCACTATGGCCTGGTCGTCGCGCATGGGCCGATCAAGTCGCGCACCATCGCAGCATTTGCCCATGACAAGCGGGAATTCACGGATGACGAGATCGACGTGATCTCGGCAACGCTACGACGGCTTCACGAGATTACGGAGCCGCCGGAGAGCCTGACGAAGGCTCAGCAAGAGGCCCTTCGGTGTATCGCAGAGGGGGATCGTCATGCAGCGGCGGCTGCCAAGCTTGGCATAACGGAAAGCGCATTCAAGGCACGTCTCATCTCGGCGCGCGAACGACTCATGGCGCGCACGACGGCCGAGGCGCTGCAACGGGCCAAGGATTACCGCTTGCTGTAATACGGTCCGTCCGCCGTTGCGGTTTACACCTGGGGGCCACCACCACCAAGAACCCCAGGAGAAGACCATGCAGACCACCACACTTTCCTTCGCCAACCTTCACAATCACGGCGAGCTGTTCGCGAATATCTTCCGCGCCCGCAAGCAAAGCTTCATCGTCCAGAAGCGCTGGAACCTGCCCCAGACGGACGACATGGAGTTCGACCAATACGACACCCCGATGAGCCGCTGGGTGGCGATCCATGAAAACGGCCGGGTTCTGGCCGGCGTGCGGCTGACCCCCACCACGGCGCGCTGTGGCATGTATTCCTATATGATCCGCGATGCCCAGCTCGACCTTCTGGGCGGCTCGATCCCGCAGAACCTGCTGGACGAGCCGGCGCCGGTCGAAGCCGGGACCTGGGAGGCCAGCCGGCTGTTCGTCGACCACACGATCCCGCAGCGGGAACGCCGCCGGGTGCATTTCAACCTGGTTGCCGAGATGACCAATTCGGCGCGTGAGCTTGGCGCCTCGCGCCTGGTTTGCCTGGTCGCCTCGACCTGGCCGCGCTGGCTGGTGCCCTGCGGTCTGGACGCACAGGCCATGGGCCCGGTGGTCTGGATCGACGATGGCTATTTCCAATGCGTCTCGATCAACCTGGCGGCCAAGATGCACTGATGGGCCGCTTTGGGTGGAGGGCCTTTCGCGCGTGATGCGGGCGGCGTAACATGTCGCCCGCATGGCAGACCTTTTCGACACCGCGCCCCCTTCGGGCGATCCTGCGCGCCCGGTGGCGCGTCCCTTGGCCGACCGGATCCGTCCGGCCCGGCTGTCCGATGTCGTCGGCCAGGACAAGGTGCTTGGCCCCGACGGCCCACTGGGCGCCATGCTGGGCGCCGGCAGCCTGTCCTCGCTGATCCTTTGGGGTCCGCCCGGGGTCGGCAAGACCACCATCGCCCGGCTCCTCGCACAGGAGACCGACCTGGCCTTCGTGCAGATCTCGGCGATCTTTTCGGGCGTGCCCGAGTTGCGCAAGGTCTTTGACGCCGCCCGCCTGCGCGGCCAGCAGGGCCGCGGCACTCTGCTTTTCGTCGATGAGATCCACCGCTTCAACAAGGCGCAGCAGGACAGTTTCCTGCCGCATATGGAGGACGGCACCATCACCCTGGTCGGTGCCACCACGGAGAATCCCAGTTTCGAACTGAACGCGGCCCTTTTGTCCCGCGCCCAGGTCATCGTGCTGGAGCGGCTGGGTCTGGCCGATCTGGAGCGTCTGGCGCAACGCGCCGAGCAGGAGTTGGGCCGGGCTCTGCCGCTGACCGCCGAGGCGCGCGACCGGCTTCTGGAGATGGCGGATGGCGACGGCCGCACGGTGCTGAACCTGATCGAGCAGGTCATGGCCTGGAAGGTCAAGGACAAGCTGGACCCCGAACAGCTGGCGCAGCGGCTGATGCGGCGCGCGGCGAAATACGACAAGTCGGGGGATGAGCATTACAACCTGATCTCGGCCTTGCACAAATCGGTGCGCGGCAGCGACCCGGATGCGGCGCTTTACTGGCTGTCGCGCATGCTGGAGGGCGGCGAGGATCCGCGCTATCTGGCTCGCCGCCTGACCCGCATGGCGATCGAGGATATCGGTCTGGCCGACCCGGCGGCGCAGCGCCACTGCCTGGACGCCTGGGCGCTTTACGAACGGCTGGGCAGCCCCGAGGGCGAGCTGGCGCTGGCGCAGGCCACCATCTATCTGGCGCTGGCGCCGAAATCCAACGCCGGCTATGCCGCCTACAAGGCGGCGCGCGACCTGGCGCGGCGTTCGGGCAGCCAGATGCCGCCCAAGCATATCCTGAACGCGCCCACCGGGCTGATGTCGGAACAGGGCTATGGCGCCGGCTATCGTTACGACCACGATGCCGAGGACGCCTTTTCGGGGCAGAACTATTTCCCCGACGGCATGAAGCGCCCGGTCTTCTACCTGCCCGTCGAGCGCGGATTCGAGCGCGACCTGAAAAAGCGCGTTGAATGGTTCGCCGGGCTGCGTCAGAAGCGGCGGACAGAGGACAAAGCATGAAACACACTTTCCTTCAGGTCGCGCTGGGTGGGGCCTTGGGTTCCGCGGCGCGCTATGGGGTCAATATCCTGGCCGGGCGGCTGACCCCCGGCTTTCCGCTGGGCACGCTGAGCGTGAACATCGCCGGCTGCCTGGCCATGGGGCTGCTGGCGGCGTTGCTGGCGCATCGGGGCGGGCAGCATCTGGCGCCTTTCCTGCTGACCGGGATGCTGGGCGGCTTCACCACGTTCTCCGCCTTCGCGCTGGACACCATGACCCTGTGGGAACGGGGCGAGATGGCCACCGCGCTTGGCTATGTGCTGGGCTCGGTCGTGCTGTCGCTGGCGGCGGTGATCGCCGGGCTGACCGTCGGTCGGGGGCTTTTCGCATGAGCGGCGTGCAGACCATCCGCGTCGGCGAGGACGAGGGCGAACAGCGCATCGACCGCTGGCTGAAGAAGCGGTTTCCGCAACTGACCCAGGGCGCGGTGGAAAAGATGTGCCGCACCGGCCAGCTGCGCGTCGATGGCGGCCGGGTCAAGGCCAATACCCGCATCGAACCCGGGCAGGAGGTGCGCGTGCCGCCGCTGCCCGAGGGCGCGCCGCCGCCCGCCGCGCCGAAAGCGTCGGTGAAGCAATCCGACGCCGAGATGATCCAGTCCTGCGTTCTGTGGCGCGACGAGCATATTATCGCACTGAACAAGCCGCCGGGCCTGCCCTCGCAGGGTGGCTCGGGGCAGGGCGACCGGCATGTGGACGGGCTGACCGCGGCCTTGATGTTCGGCTACAAGGACCGGCCCAAGCTGGTGCATCGGCTGGACAAGGACACTTCGGGCGTGCTGCTGCTGGCGCGCACCGACCGGATCGCGCGCGCGCTCAGCGAGGCGTTCCGCCACCGCCTGACCCGCAAGATCTATTGGGCCGCCGTGGCGGGCGTTCCGCATCCGCGCATGGGCTCGATCAAATACGGGCTCGTGAAGGCGCCGGGCCGGGGCAGGGGCGGCGAGGGCGAAAAGATGATGGCGGTGCATCCCTCGGCCGTCGCTGCGACCGAGGGCGCCAAGCGTGCCCATACCGACTATGCCGTGCTGGATGCCCTGGGCGGCCGGGTCAGCTGGGTGGCCATGGTGCCGGTCACCGGCCGCACCCACCAGCTGCGCGCCCATATGGCCGAGATCGGCCATCCCATCGTCGGCGACGGCAAATACGGCGGCTCTGGGCAAGAGAACCTGGGCGACGGCTGGGGCGCCCAGCTTGGCGGAGAGATCAGCCGCAAGCTGCACCTGCACGCCCGCATGATCCGCTTCGAGCATCCGATCACCAAGAAGCTGATCACCGTCACCGCGCCCTTGCCCGAGCATATGGCGCGCACCTGGAAGACGCTGGGCTGGTCGGAGAACGACGTGCCCGAAGACCCCTTTGCCGAGACAGCATGAAACTGGTCATCTTCGACATCGACGGCACGCTGGTCGACAGCCAGCACGAGATCACCCAGGCGATGAACCAGGGCATGAGCGTCGCCGGCCTGCCCGAGATGGAGCCCGCGCGCATCCTGTCCATCGTCGGCCTGTCGCTGCCGGTCGCCGTGGCGCAGCTGTTGCCCGGCGCGGGCCCCGACCTGCATGAGCGCGTCGTGGCCGGCTATCGCGAATCCTTCATCGCCTCGCGCGCGGCGGGGGCGCTGCCGCCGCTTTATCCCGGCGCGCTGGAATGCCTGGACGCGCTGGCCTCGCGGGACGAGGTGCTGTTGGGCATCGCTACCGGCAAGCCGGCGCGGGGGTTGGCGGCGATCCTGGATGCGCATGGGCTGACGCGGCGCTTCATCACGCGGCAATCGGCGGACGGCCATCCGTCCAAGCCGCATCCGGCCATGCTGGAAAGCGCGCTGTCGGAAACCGGCGTGCCGGCCGCGCGCGCGGTCATGGTGGGCGATTCCACCTTCGACATGGAAATGGCGCGGGCGGCCGGCGTGGCCGGCTTCGGCGTCGGCTGGGGCTTTTGCCCGGTCGAGGAACTGCATGCGGCCGGCGCCCATCTGATCGCGCCGGATTATCCCGCGCTGACCCGCGCACTGCTGGAGTGGGCCGATGAGTGAATGGAAGGCGCGCCGTTTCTGGGCATCCGTCGGGATCCACAAGGAAGAGGGCGGCTGGGCCGTTCTTCTGGACGAGCGTCCCCTGCGCACGCCGGGCAAGCAGCCGCTGCGCCTGCCGACCGAGGCGCTGGCGCTGGCCATCGCCGAGGAATGGCAGGCGGTGCAGGAGGTGATCGACCCCAATGCCATGCCGCTGACCCGCGCGGCCAATTCCGCCATCGAGAAGGTGGCGCCGCAATTCGACGCGGTGGCGGCGATGTTGGGCGATTATGGCGGCACGGACCTGCTGTCCTATCGCGCCGACGCGCCCGAGGCGCTGGTGCGCGCCCAGGCCGAGGGCTGGGATCCGCTGATCGACTGGGCGGCGACCGAACTGCGGGCGCCGCTGCGCATCACCCATGGCGTGATCCCGGTGCCGCAGGATCCGGTCGTTCTGCTGAAATTGCGGGCAGAGGTCGCATCGCTCGATCCCTTCGGGCTGACGGCGCTGCACGATCTGGTGACTCTGCCGGGCTCGCTGATCCTGGGGCTGGCGGTGATTCGGGGGCGGATCGACGCGCCGACCGCCCATGCCCTGTCCCGGATTGACGAGGAATTTCAGGCAGAACGCTGGGGCCGGGACGAGGAGGCCGAGGCGCAGGCCGCAGGCCGTCTGGCCGCGATGCGCGATTCTGAGCGGTTCTGGCATCTCACCCGCGGCTGACGGACGCGTTTTGGTTCTTTCTTGACGCATCGGCCTCCATCGGCACAATGCCGCTTATGGGGGCATAAATGCTCCTTGCTCAAACGGGCTCGCCAACGGGCCTTGCATTGGCTCATTCCTGGACGAGTCCGGGAACAACAGTGGGGAAATCAATGAAGAAATCTGTATTCTTCGGCTCTGTGACGGCGGTCGCGCTGGCGGCCTCGGGTGCCTTGGCCGCAGAAGGCGACACGCTGAAGGAGGTCAAGGCCCGCGGGGTGCTGAACTGCGGCGTGAATACCGGCCTGATCGGCTTCGCCGCCCCTGACGCGAACGGCAACTGGTCCGGCTTCGACGTCGCCTTCTGCAAGGCCATGGCCGCGGCCGTGCTGGGCGATGCGACCAAGATCAAATATGTGCCGACCACCGGCCAGACCCGCTTCACGGCGCTTTCCTCGGGCGAGGTGGACCTTCTGGCCCGCAACTCCACCTGGACCTTCCAGCGCGACACCGACCTCAAGCTCGACTTCATCGGCGTCAACTACTACGACGGCCAGGGCTTCATGGTCCGCAAGGATCTGGGCGTCAGCTCGGCGAAAGAGCTGAACGGCGCCACGATCTGCATCCAGACCGGCACCACGACCGAGCTGAACCTGGCCGATTACTTCAAGGCCAACAACATGGACTACCAGCCGGTCAACATCGACAGCAACGCCGAGGGCGAACAGCAATACATGGCCGGCGCCTGCGATGCCTATACCACCGACGCCTCGGGCCTGGCCGCGACCCGCGCCAGCTTTGCCGACCCGGAAAACCACATCATCCTGCCCGAGATCATCTCGAAAGAGCCCTTGGGCCCGGCGGTGCGCCATGGCGACAACAACTGGGGCGACATCGCGCGCTGGACGCTTTACGCGCTGATCGCCGCCGAGGAATACGGCGTCACCTCGGCCAATATCGACGAGCTGGCGAAATCCTCGCAGAACCCGGAAGTCCAGCGCCTGCTGGGCACCACCGACGATCTGGGCAAGATGATCGGGCTTGACGCCGAATGGGCCAAGCGCGCCATCAAGGCCGGCGGCAACTATGGCGAGATCTTTGCCGCCACCATCGGCGAACAGACCCCGATCGGCCTGGCGCGCGGCCTGAACGCGCAATGGACCCAAGGCGGGCTGATGTATGCGATGCCCTTCCGGTAATCGCATCTGAACGAAGGGCGCGCGGGGACAACATGCGCCCCCGCGCGCCCCGAATGAAAGCCGGCAAGCCAGAGGCCAAAGGCCCGTCACCCAAGCCGGATACAGGGGGTTAATACATGGTCACCTATACGGGGGCGGACAATCCGCCGTTCCGATTGTCGATGCTGATCTATGATCGGCGCTACCGCTCGCTGACCCTGCAAGCCATCGTCTTCATCCTGGTGATGCTGGCGGCGAGCTGGCTGATCGACAACACGCTGCGCAACCTGTCCGCCATGGGCAAGACGCTCAGCTTCGATTTCCTTTTCCGCCGCGCGGGATACGACATCCCGCAGCAGCTTATCCCATACAATTCCGACGACACCCATCTGCGCGCCACCGTGATCGGGCTGCTGAACACGCTGCTGGTCTCGATCCTGGGCTGTATCGCCGCGACGATCCTGGGCGTGATCGTGGGCGTGCTGCGGCTGTCCTCGAACTGGCTGATCGCGCGGCTGATGACGGTCTATGTCGAGGTCTTCCGCAACATCCCCCTGCTGTTGTGGATCCTGGTCTGCCTTGCGATCTTTACCGAGGTCATGCCGCCGCCCAACGCCTATCGCGGCGAGAATCCGGCGGCGAACATGATCCTGTTCGACATGATCGCGCCCACGAACCGCTATACCGCCATCCCCTCGATCGGCATGACCAACCCGCCCGGCACCATCTCGCTGGGGCGCGAGGGGATCAGCTGGGCGTTCATCGCCTTTGCCGTGGTCATCGCCGCCGCCTGGACCGGCTGGCGCGTGCTGCGCAACTGGGCGCAGCGGGTGCAGGACCGGACCGGCAAGCGGCCGCGGACCTGGTGGATCAGCCTGGCGATGTTCGTCGTCCCGGTGCTGTTCCTGACCTGGTATTTCGGCCTGCATCTGGTTCCGCCGGTGCTGCGCGGCTTCAACTTCGCCGACGGCATCAACCTCGACAACGCCTTCGTGGTGCTGTGGCTGGCACTGACGCTCTATACCGGCGCCTTCATCGCCGAGATCGTGCGCGCCGGCATCCTGGCCGTCAGCCGCGGCCAGACCGAGGCGGCCTTTGCGCTGGGACTGCGCCCGCGCCGCACCATGTCGCTGGTCGTGCTGCCCCAGGCGTTGCGGGTGATCGTGCCCCCGCTGATCTCGCAATACCTGAACCTGACCAAGAACAGCTCGCTTGCCATCGCCGTGGGCTACATGGACCTGCGCGGCACGCTGGGCGGCACCACGCTGAACCAGACCGGGCGCGAGATGGAGGCGATGGTGCTGATGATGGGCATCTATCTGGCGCTCAGCCTGATCATCTCGGCCGGGATGAACATCTTCAACAGCCGCGTCAAGCTGAAGGAGCGGTGAGATGAGCGAGACGCATTCCGAAACCGTCGCCTATGTCCGCGAGACCATGCTGCCGCCCGAGCCGCCGCCGCTGGCCGAATCCGGCGCGATCAAATGGCTGCGCGAGAACCTGTTCTCAGGGCCGCTGAACATCGCGCTGACCTTCGTCGGGCTGGGCATCGTCTGGCTGATCCTCAGCACCGTCGGCCCGTGGCTTTCGCATTCCGTCTGGAACGCCGGCAGCATGGCAGAATGCCGGCAGATCATCGCCGAAACCTGGGGGCAGGGCGCCTCGGGTGCCTGTTTTGCCCTGATCAAGCACCGCTGGAACCAGTTCATGTTCGGCTTCTATCCGCAGGTGCTTTACTGGCGCCCGGTGCTGGCCTTCGGCCTGCTGTTCCTGGCACTGGCGCCGGTGCTGTTTTCCGAAAGCGCCAAGGCGCGGCGGATCGTGCTGGGCCTGTCGATGGTGCTGACCTTCGTCATCGCCGCCCTGCTGGGCGCCCCCGTGGCCGCGCTGCTGGGCATGGCCGTGCTGATGCTGGCCTGGGCGGCGCTGATCGAGACGCGCCCGCAATGGTCGCTGCTGGCGAGCCTGGTCTATCCCTTCATCGCCGTCTGGCTGCTCTGGGGCGGCTCGCTCTGGAGCGAGGCGATGGTGCTGGCCGGCTTCGGCCTTGGCTTCGCGGTCTGGCGGGTGCTTGCGGCGCGGTTCGGCCTGCTGGCCTTTGCGCTGGCGGTGGTGGTGGCGGCGGCCTGGTGGCTGCTGCTGTCCGGTCCGCTGGCTTCGGCGCTGGCGGGCGTTCTGCCGCTGCGGCTTCGGCCGGTATCCTCGGACCAGTTCGGCGGCTTCGTGCTGTCGATCACCATCGGCGTGGCCGGTATCGCGCTGTCCCTGCCGCTGGGGGTGATCCTGGCGCTTGCCCGGCGCTCGGACCTGCCGGTGATCAAGCTGCTGGCGGTGATGTTCATCGAATTCATCCGCGGCGTGCCGCTGATCACGCTGTTGTTCGTGGCCTCGCTGCTGCTCAACTATTTCCTGCCGCCGGGCACGAATTTCGACATCATCCTGCGGGTCATCATCATGGTGACGCTGTTCGCCGCCGCCTATATGGCCGAGGTGATCCGCGGCGGCCTTGCCGCCCTGCCAAAGGGCCAATACGAGGCTGCCGACGCGCTGGGGCTGGACTATTGGAAGGCGCAGCGGCTGATCATCCTGCCGCAGGCGCTGAAGATCTCGATCCCCGGCATCGTCTCGACCTTCATCGGCATGTTCAAGGACACCACGCTGGTCGTCTTCGTCGGGTTGTTCGACCCGCTGAAGGCCATGGCCGATACCATCCGCGCAAGCTTCGAATGGAAAGGCGCCTATTGGGAGCCCTATATCTTCGTCGGCGCGATCTTCTTCATCCTCTGCTTCGGCATGTCGCGTTATTCCATGTATCTGGAACGCCGGCTGAAGCGCGACCACCGCTGAGGAGGCGCACATGACCACCCAAACCACCGCGATCCCCGCCGCAGGCCATGAGGCTGCCATCGAGATCGTCAATCTCAACAAATGGTACGGAACCTTCCATGTGCTGCGCGACATCGACCTGGTCGTCAGCCGCGGCGAGCGCATCGTGATCGCCGGCCCTTCGGGGTCGGGGAAATCGACGCTGATCCGCTGCATCAACCGGCTCGAGGAACATCAGGCCGGCAAGATCATCGTGGACGGGACCGAACTGACCCATGACCTCAAGAACATCGACAAGGTGCGCTCCGAGGTCGGGATGGTGTTCCAGCATTTCAACCTGTTCCCGCATCTGACGATCCTGGAAAACTGCACGCTGGCGCCGATCTGGGTGCGCAAGATCCCCAAGCGCGAGGCCGAGGAAACGGCCATGCATTTCCTCACCAAGGTCAAGATCCCCGAGCAGGCGCATAAATATCCCGGCCAGCTGTCGGGCGGCCAGCAGCAGCGGGTGGCCATCGCACGCTCGCTGTGCATGCGGCCGCGCATCATGCTGTTCGACGAGCCGACCTCGGCCTTGGACCCCGAGATGATCAAGGAGGTCTTGGACACCATGATCGAGCTGGCCGAGGATGGCATGACCATGCTGTGCGTCACGCATGAGATGGGTTTTGCCCAGGCCGTGGCGCATCGGGTGATCTTCATGGACCAGGGCCAGATCGTCGAGCAGAACACGCCGAAGGAGTTCTTCAACAACCCCCGGTCCGAGCGCACCAAGCTGTTCCTCAGCCAGATCCTGGGGCACTGAGCGGCGATGCCGTGGGGGCGTCGCGCGCCCCTGCGGCCGGCCGCTGGCCGTGGGGCGGCTTTTCTTTGCCGGGGAAGAACTATCCGGTTCAGTGACGGTTGCCGCCCGGGGCGGGCCCGGTCTATCTTGCCGTCAACCGCTTCGGAGACTTCAAGATGAACCAGACCATTTTCCTGATGCTGGGACTTTTGGGCCTTGTCGGCATCGGCTCGGTCGTGTCGAGCAATGACGACGACCATGCGCCCGAGGGGTCCGACGAAGACCCCCGTGATCGGGATACCTTCATCGTGGGCACCGAAGGGGACGATACCCTGACCGGCACCGACGGCGATGACGCCATCCAGGGTCTGGACGGGAACGATCTTGTCGATGGCGGTCTGGGCGACGACCTGATCAGCACCGGCTACGGCGACGATACCGTCCTGGCCGACCCGGGCGACGACAAGATCGACCTGGGCGGCGACGACGACCTTTACGGCGCCTATGACCTGGATGCAGACGAGGGCGACGACACCATCGACGGCGGCTCGGGCAACGACACGATCATCACCAACCTGGGCAATCACTCGATCACCGGCGGCACGGGCGACGACCGGATCGAGGATCACGGCGGTTCCGTCTATATCGACGGCGAGGATGGCGACGACCTGATCCTGTCGCCCGATGCCTCGGATCCCGAGCGCCCCGATACGTTGCTGGGCGGTGCGGGCGAGGATACGATCCATGCCGGGGCGGGCGACATCGTCGAGGGCGGCGACGGCGCCGACCTGATCGTGCTGCGCAGCGATGCGGGGGGCGCCGCCGAGATCACCTATGGCGGCGAGGACACGATCACCATCACCCTGGCCGAAGGCTATGCCGGTGCCGAGGAATATGCGCTGGTCCAGGACGGCGACGACGTGCGCGTGGTGCTGGACGGCCAGGACGTGGCCATTCTGCGCGATACCTTGGCCCGCGACGTCGGCACCATCACCCTGGAACGCGAGGCGGCCGCGACCTGATTCCCCGGCCCGGTCCATGAGAAAGGCGCGCAGGGCCGGCCCGCGCGCCTTTCCCGGTTTCCGTCCGGCCGGTCAGATCGCCGATTTGCGCGACTCTTCCAGGTAAAGCTCGCGCAGGCGGGCCGCCACCGGGCCGGGCTTGCCGCCGCCCAGCTGCACGCCGTCGATCTCGACCACCGGCAGCACGAAGGCCGAGGCCGAGGTGAAGAACGCCTCGTCCGCCGCCTGCGCCTCCTCGATGGTGAAGGGGCGCTCCTCGATCTGCATCTGCGCCTCGGCGGCATAGCGCAGGAGCGAGGCGCGGGTGATGCCGTGCAGGATGTCGTTCGACAGCTGGCGGGTGACGATCTTGCCGTCCTTGACGATATAGGTGTTGTTCGAGGTGCCCTCGGTCACGAAACCGTCCTCGGTGAACCAGGCGTCGTCGGCGCCGCGATGCTTGGCCTCCATCTTGGCCATCGAGGGATAGAGCAGTTGCACCGTCTTGATGTCGCGGCGGTGCCAGCGCATGTCGGGGATCGAGATCACCCGGATGCCGGTTTTCGCCTGCGGATTGTCGGCAAGGCCGGGCTTGGACTGGGTGAACATGACCACGGTCTGCGGCGTGTCCTCGGGCGGATAGGCGAAGTCGCGGTCGCCGGGATTGCCGCGCGTGACCTGCAGATAGACCATGCCCTCGGTCAACGCGTTCAGCTCCAGCAGCTTGCGATGCGCCAGCAGCCATTCGTCGTCGCCAAGCGGGTTGCCCATGCCCAGCTCGTCCAGCGAACGGGTCAGCCGCTTCATGTGGCCGGCGAAATCCAGCAGCTTGCCGTCCAGCACGCTCGTCACCTCGTAGACGCCGTCGCCCATCACGAAACCGCGGTCGAAGATCGAGACCTTGGCTTCGGTTTCCGGCAGATAGTCGCCATTCAGATAGACGGTGCGGGTCATGTCGTTTCTCCTGTCCCAGGGGCTTGCATCGCGGTCCTGCGCCTAAAGCGGCAAGGCGTCAAGATGGGCGGGATTTCGCAGATGCAAAATCAGCTTGATGCAGGCGCAGCAATTATCTATCAGTTTCGCAGCGCCGTTTGAAACATCCTTACTCGAAAGGCAAGCCATGTCCTTCCGCACGCAACCTCCTGCGCCCGCCCGCCTGAACCGCTGCCAGCTTTTCGGCCCCGGTTCTCGCGATGCGCTATTCGAAAAGATGGCCGGTTCGGCCGCCGACGTCATCAACCTGGATCTTGAGGATTCGGTGGCGCCCGACGACAAGGCGCAGGCGCGCAGGAACGTGATCCAGGCCATCGGCGACATCGACTGGGGCGCCAAGACGCTGTCGGTCAGGATCAACGGGCTGGACACGCCCTATTGGTATCGCGACGTGGTGGACCTGCTGGAACAGGCCGGCGAGCGGCTGGACCAGATCATGATCCCCAAGGTCGGCAACGCCGCGGACGTCTATGCCGTGGATGCGCTGGTTACCGCCATCGAGGCGGCCAAGGGGCGGTCCAAGCGCATCAGCCTGGAGGTGATCATCGAATCCGCCGCCGGCATCGCCCATGTAGAAGAGATTGCGGCCGCCTCGCCCCGGTTGCAGGCGATGAGCCTGGGCGCGGCGGATTTCGCCGCCAGCATGGGCATGGCTACCACGGGCATCGGCGGCACCCAGGAAAACTACTACATGCTGCACGAGGGGGCGAAATACTGGTCCGACCCCTGGCATTGGGCGCAGACCGCCATCGTCGCCGCCTGCCGCACCCATGGCGTGCTGCCGGTCGACGGCCCCTTCGGCGATTTCAGCGATGACGAGGGCTTCCGCGCGCAGGCCCGCCGCTCGGCCACGCTGGGCATGGTCGGGAAATGGGCGATCCATCCCAAGCAGGTGGCGCTGGCCAATGAGGTCTTCTCGCCCAGCGAAAAGGCCGTGACCGAGGCGCGTGAGATCCTGGCCGCGATGGAGGAAGCCAAGCGGACCGGCGCAGGCGCGACGGTATACAAAGGTAGACTGGTTGACATAGCGTCCATCCGTCAGGCACAAGTGATCGTGCGTCAGGCAGAGTTGATCGGGGCCTGACCAGCAAGAATACCTGGGCGGCTACGCGGGGAGGCTGGCCGCCATGACAGGGGAGGAGCAACAGGCCCTGCGGCTGCGCGGGGCCTGTTGTCATTCGGGCCGGGCCGCATCTCACAAGCCCGGAAACATCCCCTGAAATCAGCATATTGCAAGCAATGTCCGGGCGGCGATCCCGGTTTTCCCCGGGGCGCTTCAGCCCTTGGCGTCGCAGGGCTCGGGCTGTGCGGCGGGTCGGGACAGCGGATCGGGCGTCCGGTTGCGTGGCGCCCAGTCGGGAATAGGCGATTCGGGCATGGCCGGCAGCAGGCCGCCGGAGATGCTCCGGTTGCCGGTTTCTTCCGCGCCCGGGCCCGCCGGGCGGCTGCGGTGATCCTTGCGTGCCATCTGTCGGTCCGCTGTCGAAATAGCCCGCAGCACCTATGGCGCCGGGGTCGAAAGTGCAACCCTGCTGACCTGTTCGTGAACGTGCCAGTCCACCGGTATGCGCGGCGTCGCGGCCAGCAGGCTTTGCGTATAGGGATGCTCGGGCGCGTCCATCACCTTGTGGGTCGGGCCGGTCTCGACGATGCCACCCTTTTCCATGATCATCACCCGGTCGGTGATCTGGCGCACTACCGACAGGTCGTGGCTGATGAACAGATAGGCCAGGCCGTGGCTGACCCGCAGCCCTGCCAGCAGGTCCAGGACCTGCGCCCGCACCCGCACGTCCAGCGCGCTGACCGCCTCGTCCAGCACGATCAGCCGGGGCTTGATGATCAACGCCCGGGCGATTGCGATGCGCTGGCGCTGGCCGCCGGAAAATTCGTGGATATGCCGGCGCATGGCGTCGCCCGCGATACCGACCTCGTAAAGCGCCTCGGCCACCTGTTCGCGCCAGTCGCGGGGCAGGCCGGTCAGGTGAAAGGGCTCGGCCACCAGCCGCTCGACCCGCCAGCGCGGATCGAAGCTGCCGAACGGGTCCTGGAACACCACCTGCATCTTGGCGCGCAGCCCGGCCGGCATGGCGCGACCGGCCCGGACCTCCTGTCCGTCCAGCAGGATGCGGCCGCCCTGCAGCGGGTCGAGCCCCAGGATCGCCCGTGTCAGGGTCGATTTCCCGCAACCGGATTCGCCGACCAGCCCGACCGATTCCCCGGCCTCAATGCGGAAGCCGACCCCGTCCACCGCCCGCAGGCTGCCGCGCGCTTCGCCGAGGCTGCGGCGGGGCAGGGGATATTCGCGCACCGCCCCCTCGACCTGCAAGAGCGGCCGGGGCTCCGCTCGGGGCAGCACCAGCCGCGGCTGATGGGTCGAGGCGGCGAACAGCGCGCGGGTATAGGGGTGGCGCTGCTGGCGAAACACCTGTTCGGTCGGACCTTCCTCGACGATGGTCCCGTGCTGCATCACCGCCACGCGGTCGGCGATGCCCGCCACCACGGCAAGGTCGTGGGTGATGAGCAGAAGCGCCATCCCCTCGTCCCGGACCAACGCCTTGAGCAGGTCGAGGATCTTGGCCTGGGTGGTCACGTCCAGCGCGGTCGTCGGCTCGTCGGCGATCAGCAGGTCGGGACGCAAGGCGATGGCCAGCGCAATGGCGACGCGCTGGCGCTGGCCGCCCGACAACTCGTGCGGGTAAAGCGTCAGCGGAAAGCGCGGCGCGGTCAGGCCGACGCGGTCCAGCCGGTCGCGGGCACGTTCCTGCGCGGCCTTGCGGTCCAGCCCCTGATGACTGCGCAGCACCTCGGCCACCTGGTCGCCGATGGTCATCAGCGGGTTCAGCGCCGTCATCGGCTCTTGAAAGATCATGCCGATGCGCTTGCCACGGATGCGGCACAGATCGCGCTCGGGCAGTTCCAGCAGGTTCCGGCCGTCCAGATCCACCCGGCCTTCGGTCCGCATGCCCTCGGGCAGCAGGCCCATGATCGCCAGCGCGGCCATGGACTTGCCCGAGCCGCTTTCGCCGACCAGCCCGGTGATCTGGCCGGGCGGCAAGTGCAGGTCGATGCCGCGCAGGATCTCATGCGGGCCGATCTCGACCGAAAGGCGGCTGGTCTGGATCATGGCGACCTGCGCAACCTGGGATCCAGCGCGTCGCGCAAGCCGTCGCCCAACAGGTTCAGCCCCAGCACCGTCACGACGATGGCAAGGCCGGGGATGATGGCGACATGCGGGGCAAGTGCCACCATGGTCTGCGCCTCGGCCAGCATCCGGCCCCAGCTTGGCGTGGGCGGTTGCGCGCCCAGCCCGACATAGGAAAGGCCCGCCTCGGCCAGGATGCCCAGGCTGAACTGGATGGTGCCCTGCACGATCAGGAGGTTGGCGATGTTCGGCAGGATGTGCTGGATGCTGATCCGGCCGGCGCCCTTGCCGGCGACCTGCGCGGCGCGGATATAGTCCAGCGTCCAGATCGGCAGCGCGCCCCCGCGCGTGACGCGGGCAAAGACCGGGATGTTGAAGATGCCGATGGCGATGATCGCGTTCAGCGCCGAAGGCCCCAGCACCGCGGTGATCAGGATGGCGATGACCAGGCTGGGGAAGGCAAAGACCAGGTCGTTGCCGCGCATCACCACCTCGTCCAGCCAGCCGCCGCTGCGGGCGGCCGCCAAGAGGCCCAGGGGCACGCCGAAGCCCATGCCGATGCCGACCGCGACCAGCGCCACGGCGATCGAGGTGCGCGCGCCGACCATGATCATCGACAGCATGTCGCGGCCGAAATGGTCGGTGCCCAGCCAATGCTGGCCCGAGGGCGGCAGCAGCTTCTGCGCGATGGCAAGCTGCGTCACGTCGGCCGGCGTCCAGAGAAACGAGACCAGCGCCGCGGCCAGCGCCAGCCCCGACAGCAGGGTGCCGAGGATCAGCGAGGCCCTCATTTGCGCAACCTCGGATCGACCAGCGCATAGGACAGGTCGACAAGGAAGGTGACCAGGATCACCGCCGCGACCAGCACCAGCACCGCGCTTTGCACGACGATCAGGTCGCGCTGGGTGATCGCCTGAAAGATCAGCCGGCCCAGGCCGGGCAGGTAGAAGACGTTCTCGATGATGATCGCCCCGGCCAGCAGGAACGAGAACTGCATCCCCAGGATGGTCAGCACCGGGATCAGCGCATTGCGCAGCGCATGGCGCGACAGCACCTGCCCGGCGGTCAGCCCCTTGGCGCGGGCGGTGCGGATATAGTCCTGCCCCAGCGTCTCGACCAGGGCCGAGCGCAGCACGCGCGCCAGGATCGCCGCCTGCGGCAGCGCCAGCGCGACGGCGGGCAGGAGCAGCGATTTCAGCGCGGCGCCGGGATGGCTCCAGCCCGGAAAGCCGCCCGCCGGCAGCCACCGCAGGTTCACCGCGAAAAGCAGCACCAGCAGCATGGCGAACCAGAAATTCGGCAGCGCGATGCCGATCTGCGTCGCTCCCATGACCGCCGTGTCGCCCGTCCGCCCGCGCCTTGCGGCGGCGAACATGCCGATGGGCAGGGCGATCAGCACCGCCAGCGCCAGCGCCATCAGTGCCAGGGGCAACGAGACCTGCATGCGGTCCAGGATCATCCCCGCCACCGGCGTCTTGTAGGTGAAGCTGTGACCCAGGTCGCCCGTCAGCACCCCGCCCAGCCAATGCAGGTAGCGCAGCGGCAAGGGCAGGTCCAAGCCCATCTGCTGGCGCAGCGCGGCCACCGTCTCGGGCTGCGCGCCGGTGCCCAGCATGAAGCTGGCCGGATCGCCCGGCACCAGCTCGACCACCGAAAAGATCAGCGCCGAGGCCACGAGCAGGCTCAGGCCAAGCGAGATCAGGCGGCGGATCAAATAGCGCAGCATGGGGAAACGCTAGTCCGGCTTGCCACGCCGGTAAAGCCGCCTTTGCGCTCAGGGCACTTCCAGCTTGCCGATCAGCGGCACGTCGTCGTCCAGGCTGACGGTGTGGCGCTCGATCATGCGGTGGACGATGGGCGGCTCGGTGCCGCGATGCAGCTTGTTCAGGTCCTGGTAGGTCTCGAAATCGGCCTTGGTGCGGCGCAGGTTGTGGCGCACGTATTCGTCCCAGGTGGCGATGTGATAGCTTTCGGTCCAGCGCTCGGGATGCTCCAGGTCGCGCAAGAGCGCCCAGTTCCGCGCCCCGTCGCGGCGGCGCACATTGCGGCGCAACGCCATCAGGCGCAGGAATTCCGGCACGTCCTTCTGGTCGATCTCGTAATCGACCATCACCATGATCGGGCCCGAACGGCCGCGCAGGTCCAGCGCCAGCTCGGGCTCGCGAAAGCGGTTGAGCGGGTCGAGGTCCAGCGTGCCGAATTCGGGGATGCGCAGCCAGTGCCCCAGCATCGCGCCCAGGAACAGCGGCACCGAGGCCGCGATCAGCGCCGTGTTCACGTCGTAATTGTTGGCGACCGAACCCCAGGCCCAGCTGCCCGCCGCCATGCCGCCGAAGACCGCGGTCTGGTAAAGCGCCAGCGCCCGCGCCACCACCCAGCGCGGCGTCGAAAGCTGCACCGTGACGTTGAAGAGCGACAGCGCCAGCACCCAGCTTGCGCCCGCCGGCAGCATGGCCAACGCATGCAGCCAGGTGCTTTCGGTCAGGGCCAGCATCAGTGCCGAGGCGCCGAAGGCGGCAAAGGCGACGCGCACCACGTTCTCGTTGTCCAGCCTTTCGCGCACCAGCGGGTTGATCAGCGCGCCGCAGATCGCGCCCAGGCCGAAGCAGCCCAGGAGCAGGCCGAACAGCAGCGAGCCGCCCGCGGGGTTCTGCTTGGCCACCAGCGGCAACAGCGCCATGACGACGATGGCCGAAAAGCCGAACAGCGCCCCGCGCGACAGCACCCGCACCAGGTTCGGCGACAGCGCCACATAGCGAAGGCCGGCGCCCACGGCGGCGACGAAGGGCTCGGGCGTGGTGACGCGGGGCGGCGTCACCGGATGCCAGCGCGTGAGCGCGCCCAGCAGCGGGATGTAGCTTGCGGCATTGACCGCAAAGGCGGCGGCTGCTCCGAAGGCGGCGGTGATGATCCCGCCCACCGCCGGACCGACCGAGCGCATCAGGTTGAAGCCGACCGAGTTCAGCGAGACCGCCGCCGGCAGGTCGTCGCGCGGCACCAGGTCCTGCATGCTGGCCTGCCAGGGCGGGTTGTAGATCGCCTGTCCGACCCCGATCAGGAAGGTCAGCGACAAAAGCAGCAAGGGCGTCATCCAGCCTTGCCAGGTCAGCACCGCCAGCAGCACCGAGACCGCGGCCATGAAGACCTGTGCCCCGAGCAGAAGCGTGCGGCGGTCGAAGATGTCGGCCAGCGCGCCCGACAGCAGCGCAAACAGCATGATCGGCAGCGTGTTGGATGCCTGCACCAGCGCGATCAGCGTCGCCGAATCGGTCAGCTGCGTCATCATCCAGGCCGCCCCCACCGCCTGGACCAGCCCGCCGAAATTCGAGATCAGCGTCGCCGACCAGAGCAGGCGGAAGTCGCGATGGCGGAACGGGGCAAAGGGGCTCTTGCGGGCAGGGGCTGGCATGATCCGAAAAATCTGGGGCGCGCGGCGATACGCCCAACCTTAGGCAGAGCCTCTCCGGGCCGCAATCGGGGCGGCCGATTCTTGCCGCGCACGCCATTTCTTCCGCATTGAAAGCATATCATCGAAGAATATTCGATAATACTATATTAATGTGGGATGTATTTGCCTAACACCTGCGATCTTGCGACGGAATCGGGATTTCATTTCTTTCCGGGCTGCTATCCTTCCTCTCAACTTGGATCTGGGAGGTGCGCGAATATGAAGATCGTCGTTCTTGGTGCTGGCGTCCTGGGCGTCACTTCGGCCTGGTATCTGGCCAAGGCCGGGCATGAGGTGACGGTGATCGACCGGCAGGAAGGCCCGGCGCTGGAAACCAGCTTTGCCAATGCCGGCGAGATCTCGCCCGGCTATTCCTCGCCCTGGGCGGCGCCCGGCGTGCCGCTGAAGGCGCTGAAATGGATGTTCCAGCGCCATGCGCCGCTGGTCGTCCAGCCCAGGCTGGACTGGCAGCGCGTTTCCTGGATGGCGCGGATGCTGGCGAACTGCACCTCCTCGGCCTATGCCGTCAATAAAAGCCGCATGGTGCGGCTGGCCGAATACAGCCGCGACTGCCTGGGCGAGTTGCGGGCCGAAACCGGCATCCGCTATGACGAGCGCACGCAGGGCACCCTGCAGGTGTTCCGCAAGCAGCAGCAGCTGGATGCGGCCGGCAAGGATATCGAGGTGCTCAGGGCCGATGGCGTGCCCTTCGAGGTCCTGGACCGCGACGGCTGCGTCGCCGCCGAACCGGGGCTGGCCGGCTCGGCCGAGCGGATCGTCGGCGGGCTGCGGCTGCCGGGCGACGAGACCGGCGATTGCTTCCTGTTCACCAACCGTCTGGCCGAGATGGCGACAGAGGCGGGCGTGACCTTCCGCTGGGGCGTCAGCATCGAGGCGCTCGAGGCCGAGGGCGGCCGCATCAGCGCCGTGCGCACCGACAAGGGCCGGCTGACCGCCGACCGCTATGTGCTGGCCATGGGCTCCTATTCGCCGCGCATGGTGCGGCATCTGGGGCTGAAGCTGCCGGTCTATCCGCTCAAGGGCTATTCGTTGACCATCGACATCCAGGACGAAGGCCGTGCGCCGGTCTCGACGGTGATGGACGAGACCTACAAGGTCGCGATCACCCGCCTGGGCGACCGCATCCGCGTCGGCGGGCTGGCCGAGATCGCTGGCTACGACCTGAGCCTGAACCCGCGGCGCAAGGAAACGCTGGCGAAATCGGTGGGCGAGCTGTTCGGCGGCGCGGGCGATGCGGATCAGGCGCTGTTCTGGACCGGGCTTCGCCCGATGACGCCGGACGGCACGCCCATCGTCGGCGCGACGCCGATCCCGAACCTTTACCTGAACACCGGCCACGGCACGCTGGGCTGGACCATGTCGGCGGGCTCGGGGCGGCTGATCGCTGACCTGATCTCGGGCCGCAAGCCCGATATCGCCGCCGAGGATCTGGGCTATGCCCGCTATATGCGCGGGGCAAAGGCCGCCGGCCGGCCGGCGCTGCAACCCGCCCGCGCCTGAAAATCGCGGCAGGCATGAAAAAGGGGGCCCGTTCAGGGCCCCCTTTCTGGCAATTCGGCGGGGTCAGGCCCGTTTGACGAGCCGCAGCACCACCAGCAGGATCACCGCGCCGAGCGTGGCGAAGATGATCGTGCCGAGAATCGGGGCCGAGGCGCTCATGCCGATGCCGAGCATCGGGAACAGCCAGCCCGCGATCACCGCGCCCAGGATGCCGATGACGATGTTCATCAGCAGGCCCTCGCCATGGCCCTTGACGATCACTCCGGCCAGCCAGCCGGCGATCGCGCCGATGATCAGGGTGATGAGCAGGGCGGTCAGGGTCATGAAAGCGTCCTCCCTTGCAGGTTTTCCGGCACCTGGCCGGTCAGGCAGGCAAACGCTTTCCGCCCTGCGCGGGTTCCGAAACCCGTCGTTTCGCCCCGGCAGGCGCGAAAAACCGCGCGTTTCGGCAACAGTTCGGTAACGATTGCGCATATCCCCGGGGTCCGAGGCTTGACGCCACAGGACCGGAAAGGCTGATAAGGGGCTGTAACTCCTGCCCGCCCTCTGCTCGGGCCGGGCGCGTCATCCGACGCGATGTCACTGCTGCCACGGCCGCATCCTTCCCGGGTGCGGCGCGTTACGAAGGGAAACACCGATGCGCCTTGCTCCGCTTCTGCTGGCGATGGGCCTGGGCCTTGCCGCCTGCGCGCCCACCCCCGAACCTCCGGCCGCCCCGCCGCCCGATCACGGCGTCTATGGCGCGCGGACCGATACCGGCCCCAATGGCGAGCCGATCGAGATCCATGCCGTCCGCACCGCCTACCTGACCGAGCGCAACCGCCGCCAGCGCGTTCCCTACAACGGTCCCGAGGCAGCCGGCACCATCGTCGTCGATCCCTATGCGCGCTTCCTTTATCATGTGCTGGGGAACGGCGAGGCGATGCGCTATGGCGTCGCAGTCGGCCAGGCGGGCAAGAACTTCCAGGGCACGGCGTCGGTCGGCCGCAAGCATGCCTGGCCCAGCTGGACGCCCACCGCGAACATGGTCCGCACCCAGCCCGAGCTTTACGGCCCGCTCAAGGGCGGGCTGCGCGGCGGGGTGGACAACCCGCTGGGCTCGCGCGCGCTGTATCTCTACAAGGGTGGGCGCGACACCATGTATCGCATCCACGGCACCATGGACCCGTCCTCGATCGGCAAGGCCACCTCGGCCGGCTGCATCCGCCTGTTCAACCAGGACATCATGGACCTGTTCCACGACATCCCCAACGGCACCACGGTCAAGGTCCGCACCCAGACGGAAAGCCGGGCGCTGGAGGGGCCGCTGGTCGAACTGCCCAACGGCTACCTAGCGCCGGCGGGGGGCGAGGTGCAGACCGCCGAGGTCCAGTCCGCGCAATAGCGCCGCCCGCTCTGCCGCTCTTTCACGCCCCGGCCCGTCCACGGCCGGGGCGTTTCTTTCTCTGGTCAGCGCCGGCTGCCCGTGGCAGATTTCGCGCGCAATGCGCCTGTCAGGAGAGAGCCCCATGGCCAAGCCCGCCGATCAGACCACCACCGCCTCGCGCGATCTGGATGCGCTTGTCGAACAGACCCAGACCGCCGCGCTGCGCCTGCTGGACCAGTCCGCGCTGACCGCCTTGCAGCGCGACCTGCGCGCGATGAAGGAAAGCGAGCAGGACGAGGCCGTGCGCAAGGCGCTGTCCCAGGCGATGCGCCGCGCCGCCGCCGAAAAGCGCCGCCGCAAGGAGCAGGGCGAGGCGACCGAGCCCGCCGTCGCCTCCGCTGCCCCGGCCCCGGCCTCCGCCGCCGCACCTGTCGAGGCGGCCAAGCCCCAGCGCCCGGTCCTGCCCAAGCCGGACAAGGCCGAGCGCAAGCGCATCAAGGAGGCCGAGAAGGCCGAGAAGAAGCGCGTGAAAGAGGCCGAGAAGGCCGAGCGCAAGGCCGCGAAACAGGCCGCCAAAGCCGCCGAGAAGGAAGCCGCCAGGGCCGAGCGCAAGGCGGCAAGGGCAAAGGAAAAGGCGACCGCGGACCCGGCCCGGCCGGCCAAGGGCGGGGCGGCCAAGGGCAAGAAGGCCGAGTAGGCGCGGGCGCGGTTTCCAAGCCGCGCGCCGGCTGCTATCTGGAACCTGTCCGAACCGCCCGAGTCTTCGCATGCGCCGTCTGGTCCTGACCCTTGTCGCCGTGTTGGCCGCCACCGCGGCCCCCGCCTATGAGGCGGTGGATGCGCTTCTGGGGCTGCGCGCCCCGCGCCCGTCCAAGACGCTGCGCTGCACCGACGACGGGCTTTATTGCATCTCGCTTGCGAGCTATGTGCCCGATGTCTGCTCGGCCATCGAGCGGGCGGCGGGGAAGAACGGGCTGGACCCGCATTTCTTCGCCAGGCTCTTGTGGAAGGAAAGCCTGTTCGAGCCGGGCGCGATCAGCCCGGTCGGCGCCATGGGCATCGCGCAATTCATGCCCGGCACCGCCGAGATGGTCGGGCTGGACGATCCCTTCAACCCGGCCAAGGCCATCGAGGCCTCGGCGCGCTATCTGGCGACGCTGACCGCGAGCTTTGGCAATGTGGGCCTTGCCGCCGTCGCCTATAACGGCGGCGAGAACCGGGCCGCGCGCTTCGTCTCGCAAAATGGCGGCCTGCCATGGGAGACGCAGGATTATGTCCAGGCGATCACCGGCCAGACGGCCTGGATCTGGCGCGACACCCCTCCGGCCCGGCTGGATGTGCGGCTGGACAAGGAGCGGCCCTTCCGCGACGCCTGCATCGAGCTGGCCGGCAAGCGCAAGCTGCGCGAGTTCCAGACCCCCGAGCATCCCTGGCCCTGGGGCGTGATCGTCGCCACCCATCCCAGCCATTCCGGCGTCAGCCAGCAAGTCGCGCGGTTGAACCGGCAATTGCGGCCGATCCTGGGCGGCAAGCGCGTGAGCTACGTGCATCGCAAGGTCTCGGGCGGGCCGCGCAAGCTTTATACCGCGCAGATCGGCTATTCGTCGAAGACCGAGGCCCACGCATTCTGCAACCGGCTGCGCGGCCTGGGCGGGCGCTGCCTCGTGCTGAAGAACTGAAGCGCCGCACCGGCTGCGGCGTTTCTTGAGTATTTGAGGAACGAAGAAGCCGGGCGCGCAAGGAAGGGGGCGCCGCTATTCCTTCCAGCGCACCTGGGTCAGGTCGTTTGCCGGCATGGGGGTGTTTTCCCACAGGCCCTCGATCTCGGCCTTGGCAACGCCGGTCTTCGCCATCTGGAACAGGAAGGCGTTGGCATGGTCGTCGGCCAGGATTTCCTGCGCCTGCTTCAGCAGTGCCGAGCGTTCGGCCGGATCGGTGGTGGCGTCGAGTTTCGCCATCGTCTCGTCGAAGGCGGGGTTCCGGTAGTTGAAGTAATAGTCCCTGCGGGCATAGATGCCGATATCCATCGGCTCGACATGGCTGATGATGGTCAGGTCGTAATCGGCATTCTTGAACACCTGCTCAAGCCATTGCGCCCATTCCATGTTGGTGATCTGCGTCTGGATGCCCACGGCGCGCAATTCGGCCGCCACGATTTCCCCGCCGCGGCGGGCATAGGGCGTCGGCGGCAGGGCAAGGCGCAGCGTCAGGTTCTGGGTCCCTGCCTCGGCCAGCAGCTTTTTCGACAGCTCCGGGTCGTATTGCGATTTCCCGGTCAGGTCGACGTAATCGGGGTGGTGCGGCGCGAAATGCGTGCCGATGGGGGTGCCGTAGCCGAACATGGCGCCGTCGATGATTTCCTGGCGGTTGACGGCATGGGCGATGGCTTCGCGCAGCTTGATGTCGGCCAGCGCCGGGTGTTTGTGGTTCATGGCCAGGATCGTCTCGCCCTCGGTGGTGCCGACCAGCACCTTGAAGCGCGGATCGGATTGCAGCTGGGGCAGCGTCTCGGGCGCGGGGTAGATCGGGAAGGCGTCGATATCGCCCGCCATCATCGCCGCGAAGGCGGCGCTGGGGTCGGAGATGAAGCGGAAGGTGGCGGTCCTGAGCGCCGGCTTCTCGCCCCAGTAGCCGTCGAAGGCGTCGAGCCGGATATGGTCGCCCTGCCGCCATTCGCCGAAGCGGAACGGGCCGGTGCCGACGGGCTTGGTGGCGATGTCCCCGATGCTGGCCTGGTCCACCATCACCGCGTCGCCCCAGGCCATCTTGAAGGGGAAGCCGCCGTCCGGGGCCTTGAGCGCGACGCGGACGGTCTGCGGGTCGATCGCCTCGACCGTCTCGATGCCCTCGAACAGGGCCTTCTGGGCATTGGTGCTGTCGGGTGCTCGGGCGCGGTCGAGCGAAAAGATCACGTCCTGCGCGTCGAAGGCGCTGCCGTCGTGGAAGGTCACACCGGGGCGCAGGTGGAAGACGTAGGTCCGGCCATCGTCGCTTTCCCAGCTTTCGGCCAGGCCGGGCTGCACGCTGCCGTCGGGCGCGATGCGGGTCAGCCCTTCGAAGACATTGGCATAGACCACCTCGTCGATGGCGGCGGCGGCGCCCCCGGTCGGGTCCAGGTTCGGCGGCTCCAGCACCATGGCCAGCGTGATCGAATCCTGTGCTGCCAGCGCCGGCGTGGCCAGAACGGCCGCCATGGCGGCGGCCTGCATGAATTTCGCGAACATCCCTGTCCCCCTTAGGCTGATCCCTGGGCGCAGCTTCCCGGCAAATCGCTCGGCGATCAAGCCCGCCGCTCGGTCAGCTGCTGCGCGAGGCCCGCAAACATCAGCCAGAGCGAGCTGAGCAGCAGCCCCCAGCGGGCGAAGCTTTCGGGATGAAAGTCGACCAGCACCGCCCAGACCGAAAAGCCGACCCAGGCCACGGTCACCGGCAGCGAGATCGCGCGCCAGCGTTCGGTCCGCATCGGGTGGATGAATTTCACGTTGGTGAACATGGTGATCGCCAGCGCCACGACGATGACGAGGGTCAGCCAGAAATCCGGCTTGATCGCGAACAGCACCAGCACCACCATGTTCCAGCAGGCCGGGAAGCCGGCAAAGGAATTGTCGCGGGTCTTCATGCGCGTGTCGGCGAAATAGATCACGCTGCCATAGGTGATGGCGATGATCGCGATCCAGCCGGTCCAGCCCGGCAAGAGCCCCGACATGAACAGCGCATAGGCCGGGATGAAGACATAGGTCAGGTAGTCGATGATCAGGTCCATCAACACGCCGTCATAGGTCGGCCAGTTGGTCTTGACGTGATAGCGTCGCGCCAGGGGGCCGTCGACGCCGTCCACGATCAGGGCGATGACCAGCCAGAAGAACATCTGCGACCACTCCGCCCGGACGGCGGCCAGCAGGGCAAGCATGGACAGCACCGCTCCGGTCGCGGTCAGCAGATGCACGGCAAGGGCTTTGAGGCGCGGATTCATCCCCTGCTTCTGTCACCGAACGGTCATGACCGCAAGTTCACGCCGGGTTGCACCCTGCGCTTTGCCGCGGGGTGATGCGGCGATGCCCGCATGACTACTGGGCGAATTCCTCGGCCGCGTAGCCTTGCAGGTAAAGCAGCGCGGTCAGGTCGCCGTGGTTGATTCGCAGGCCGACCTGGGCCGCGACCACGGGTTTGGCATGCAGCGCGACGCCCATGCCGGCCAGTTTCAGCATGTCGAGGTCGTTGGCGCCGTCGCCCACCGCCAGCACGTCGGCGGGGACAAGGCCGCGCGCGGCGGCGATCTCGCGCAGCGCCTCGACCTTGGCTTCGCGGCCCAGGATGGGCAGTGCGACATGGCCGGTCAGCACGCCTTCCTCGGCCAGCAGGGTGTTGGCGCGATGCTCGTCGAAACCCAGCGCGCCGGCGACCGGGCCGGTGAAATCGGTGAAGCCGCCCGAGACCAGCGCCGCATAGCCGCCCTGCGCGCGCATGGTGGCGACCAGTTGCCGGCCGCCCGGCGCCAGGGTGATGCGGCTTTCCAGCACCTCGCCGATGGCGGTTTCCGGCAGGCCCGCAAGCAGGCCGACGCGGGCGAGCAGGGCTTCGTGGAAGTTCAGCTCTCCGTTCATCGCGCGGGCGGTGATGGCGGCGACACGCTCGCCCACGCCGGCGACATCGGCCAGTTCGTCGATGCATTCCTGCTGGATCATGGTCGAATCCATGTCGGCCAGCAGCACTGCCTTGCGCCGGCCGAGGGTGGGTTGGATCGCGAGGTCGAAACCCTCGGCCTGGAGCCGTTCCCAGGCCTGCCAGAAATCCGCCGGCTCGGCGGCGAGGGGAAATTCCGCGGCAACGCCCTGGGCCAGCCAGATGACATGCCCGCCATCCCAGGCGCGGCGGAGATCGTCGACAAGCGAGGCGGGCAGGTCCGCGCGGCTGGGCGCGGCAAGGATCGTGACGGTGAACATGAAGGCCCCCTCGGCGGTTGTTTCCGGCAGCACTAGCCAAAGCGGTGCGGGGGATCAATCAGTCGGATTCATACCGGGAATCTGTCGCAAGCATGGCTTGCAATTTTTTCTTGCGAGAATCTTTCGGCGGCGCTAAGGCGGTCAGCGGGACACGCCGCCCCAACGCGGCGCTTATAGCTGGAAGGCTAACATCATGGGCAAGACTGCTCCGGCCGCGCGGCCGGCCAATCCGCGCTTTTCTTCGGGCCCCTGCGCCAAGATCCCCAATTTCTCGCTGGACATGCTTGCCGACGCGCCGCTGGGCCGCTCGCATCGTGCCGCCATCGGCAAGGCCAAGCTGGCCGAGGCCATCGACCTGACCCGTGAAGTCCTGGGCGTGCCGGCGGATTACCGCATCGGCATCGTTCCCGCCTCGGATACCGGCGCCGTCGAGATGGCGCTGTGGTCGCTTCTGGGTGCGCGCAAGGTCGAGATGCTGGCCTGGGAAAGCTTTGGCGAGGGCTGGGTCACCGACGTCGTCAAGCAGCTCAAGCTGGATGCGGTGGTGCGCAAGGCCGATTACGGCAAGATCGTGGATTTCGCCCAGGTCGATTTCGACAATGACGTGGTCTTTACCTGGAACGGCACTACCTCGGGTGTGCGCGTGCCGAATGGGGACGCGATCCCTGCGAACCGGGCCGGGCTGACCATCTGCGACGCCACCTCGGCCGCCTTCGCGATGGATCTGCCGTTCGACAAGCTGGATGTCGTGACCTTCAGCTGGCAGAAGGTGCTGGGCGGCGAGGGCGCGCATGGTGTGCTGATCCTGAGCCCGCGCGCCGTCGAGCGGCTGGAAACCCATACCCCCGCCTGGCCGCTGCCCAAGATCTTTCGCATGACCAAGGGCGGCAAGCTGATCGAGGGCATCTTCAAGGGCGAGACCATCAACACGCCCTCGATGCTGTGCGTCGAGGATTACCTGGTGGCGCTGAAATGGGCGCAATCGCTGGGCGGCCGCCAGGCGTTGGTGGCGCGGGCCGCGGCGAATGCGAAAGCGGTGCGCGACTTCATCGCCGGCCGCGACTGGATCGCCGATCTGGCCGAGGATCCGGCCACCGCCTCGACCACGAGCGTATGCCTGAAATTCACCGATCCGCGCATCAAGGACGGTGCCGCATTCGCCAAAGCCGTCGCCAAGCGGCTGGAGAAGGAAGGCGTGGCGCTGGACGCCGGCGCCTATCGCGATGCGCCCCCCGGCCTGCGGATCTGGTGCGGCTCGACCGTCGAGACCGCGGATGTCGCGGCGCTGATGCCCTGGATCGAGTATGCCTTCGAGGCCGAGATCGAGGCGCAGGCGGAAGTGGCCTGACGGTGAACGGGGGGCGCTGCCCCCCGCGCCCCCCGGAGTATTTATCGAACGAAGAAGACGCTGCGCGGGCCCTGGTCCTGCGCGCCGCCCGCATATCCAGAGGATAGAGAAATGCCCAAGGTTCTTGTTTCGGACAAGCTTTCGGAAACCGCCGTCCAGATCTTTCGCGACCGCGGCGTCGAGGTGGACTACCTGCCGGATGTCGGCAAGGACAAGGAGAAGCTGGCCGAGATCATCGGCCGGTATGACGGCCTTGCCATCCGCTCGGCCACCAAGGTGACGGCGAAATTGCTGGAGAATGCCGGCAAGCTGAAGGTGATCGGCCGCGCCGGGATCGGTGTGGACAACGTGGACATTCCGGCCGCCTCGAAGAAGGGCGTGATCGTGATGAACACGCCCTTCGGCAACAGTGTCACCACCGCCGAGCATGCCATCGCGCTGATGTTCGCCGTGGCCCGGCAACTGCCCGAGGCCAGCGTCTCGACCCATGAGGGCAAGTGGGAGAAGAACCGCTTCATGGGGGTCGAGCTGTTCAACAAGACGCTGGGCGTGATCGGGGCGGGCAATATCGGCTCGATCGTGATCGACCGGGCTCTGGGCCTGCACATGAAGGTCCTGGCCTATGATCCCTTCCTGTCGGAAGAGCGCGCCAAGGATCTGGGCGTGAAGAAGGTCGAGCTGGACGAGCTGCTGGCCAAGGCCGATTTCATCACCATGCATGTGCCGCTGACCGACAAGACCCGCAACATCCTGTCGCGCGAGAACCTGGAAAAGACCAGGAAGGGCGTGCGCATCATCAATGCCGCGCGCGGCGGGCTGATTGACGAGGAGGCGCTGGCCGACCTGCTGAAATCGGGCCATGTCGCCGGGGCGGCGCTGGACGTCTTTGCCACCGAGCCCGCGACCGCGAGCCCGCTGTTCGGCCTGCCCAACGTGGTGGTGACGCCGCATCTGGGCGCCTCGACCACCGAGGCGCAGGAGAATGTCGCCCTGCAGGTCGCCGAGCAGATGTCGGACTATCTGCTGACCGGCGCGGTGCAGAACGCGCTGAACATGCCCTCGGTCACGGCCGAGGAGGCGGCGGTGATGGGGCCGTGGCTGAAGCTGGCCGGCCATCTGGGCGCCTTTATCGGCCAGATGACCGACGAGCCGATCAAGGCGATCAACGTGCTCTATGACGGCGTTGCGTCCGAGATGAACCTCAAGGCGCTGAACGCCGCGGTGATCGCGGGCGTGATGCAGGCGACGAACCCGGACGTGAACATGGTCTCGGCCCCGGTCATGGCGGCCGAGCGCGGCGTGCAGGTGGCGACCACGACGCAGGCCAAGTCGGGCGTCTTCGACGGCTATATCAAGGCCACCGTGGTGACCGACACCCGCGAGCGGTCCATCGCCGGCACGGTGTTCAGCGACGGCAAGCCGCGCTTCATCCAGATCCGCGGCATCAATGTCGATGCCGAGATCGGCGAGCACATGCTCTATACCCGCAACAGGGACGTGCCGGGCGTCATCGGCGCGCTGGGCATGACCCTGGGCGATCTGGGCGTGAACATTGCCAATTTCACCCTGGGCCGCACCAAGACCGGGGACGATGCCATCGCCATCCTCTATCTTGACGAGCCGCTGAAGCCCGAGGCGCTGGAGGCCCTGCGCGCCACCGGCAAGTTCCTGCAGGTGCGTCCGCTGCAATTCGAGGTTTGAACCTTGCAAACCCCCGGACTAGGGTCCGGGGGTTTTCATTTGCGGGGGCGGCATGCGGACCTATGCCATCGGCGACATTCACGGCCATCTGGAACTGCTCAGGGCGGCGCATGACCTGATCGCGCGCGACGATGCGGCGCATGGCGGCGGCGGCACGCTGGTCCATGTCGGCGATCTTCAGGACCGGGGCCCGGATTCGCGCGGCGTGGTCGATTACCTGATGCGCGGCCAGGCCGAGGGGCGGCAATGGATCGTGCTCAAGGGCAATCACGACCGTTTCCTGCCGCGCTTTGCCCGGCAGCCGGGCTGGATCGATCCCGGCCTCGCCTCGGGCCGGCACTGGCTGGACCATCCGTCGCTGGGCGCGGCCGAGACGCTGGGCTCCTATGGCGTCGAGATCCGCGACCACGACGGCACCCATGCCGAGACGCTGCGCGCCGTGCCCCAGGCGCATCTGCGCTGGCTGGACGCGCTGCCCCTGTGGCATCTGATCCCGCAGGCGCTGTTCGTCCATGCCGGCATCCGCCCCGGCGTCGATCTGGCCCGGCAGACCGAGCACGACCTGGTCTGGATCCGCAAGGGCTTCCTGGACCATGCCGGCGATCACGGCATGCTGGTCGTGCATGGCCACACCCCGGTCGAGCGGGTGACGCATTTCGGCAATCGCCTGGCCATCGATACCGGCGCGGCCTATGGCGGGCCGCTGAGCGTGGTCGTCTTCGACGAAACCGGCCTGCATCTGCTGGGCGAGGCCGGGCGCGAGCCGATTCCGGCGCCCTGAGCCCCGCCCTGTGGCAGGGGCGCCATCGCACCGGCGGGAAATGTCTCAAATCCCCCGCATCCATTGACCCCCGCGCATCCGGGGCCAAATATCAGGGGAGGCGCGCCCCTCGCGGCGCGTCAGGAGGTGAAGCGCCGTGCAGTCCCTTTCCGTGATCTTCCAGCTGGCCGGCGCCGTGGCGCTGCTGCTTTTCGGGCTTGGACTGGTCCGCGACGGGATGGTGCGCGCCTTCGGTGTCAGGCTCAAGATGGTGCTGGGGCGGGGCACGCGCACCGGGTTGCGGGCCTTTGTTTCCGGGCTGGTGGCGACGCTGGGGCTGCAAAGCTCGACCGCGACGGCGCTGATGACGGCCTCTTTCGTGGATCGCGGCATGATCCGGCCCCGCATGGCGCAGATCGTGCTGCTGGGCGCCAATCTGGGCACGGCGCTGACCGCGTGGATCGTCGCCTCGGGGATCGAGGCGCTGGTGCCGGTGCTGCTGCTGGTCGGTTACGTGCTGCGCCGCCAGGATCGCCGGGGCTGGTCGGGCGGCGGGCTGGCGCTGATCGGCATTGCACTGATGCTGCTGTCGCTGGGTTTGCTGGGTCATGCGACCGAACCCTTGCGCGAATCCGCGGCCATGGCGGCCTTTCTGGCCATGCTGGGCAATGCCTGGCCGGTGGCGCTGGCCATCGCGGCGGGGCTGGCGGTGATCTGTTCGTCCTCTCTGGCGGTGGTGATGCTGGTGCTGTCTCTGGGCATGGAGCCGGCCTTGACCGTCGTTCTGGTGCTGGGCGCCAATCTGGGCGGGGCGATCCCGCCGGTGCTGGCCACGGCCGGGCAGGGCATCGCCGCCCGCCGCGTCGCCTTGGGCAACCTGATCGTGCGTGCCGTCGGCTGTCTTGTGGCGCTGCCCCTGGCCGGGCAGGTGGCGCAGCTTCTGTCCGCCGTGCCCCTGCCCGAGACGGGGCTGGCGGTCGAGGCGCATCTGGCCTTCAACCTGGTGCTGGCGGCGGTGATCTGGCCCTTCTCGGGGCTGGTCACCCGCCTGACCGCCCTGATCCTGCGCGAAGAGGAGCAGCCGCCGCCGATCGAGGCGCAGTTGCTGGACGGGCATGCGCTGGACACCCCCGCCGTGGCGCTGGCCCGCGCCAGCCGCGCGGCGCTGGCCATCGGCGATGTGGTCGAGCGGATGTTGCAGCAGGCCCGCACCGCCTTTGCCCGCGGCGACGATGCGCCCCTGGCCGAGGTCTCGGTGCTGGAGGAGCGGGTGGACCGCATGCAGCAGGAGGTCAAGAGCTTCCTGTCCCGCCTGGGCCGCGAGGCGGGCGAGGATGAGCGGCGCCAGGCCATCACCATCCTCGACTACGTCATCAACCTGGAGCATGTGGGCGACATCATCGACAAGGGACTCGGTCCCGAGATTCGCAAGAAGGCCGCGCTGTCCCTGCGCTTTTCCGACGAGGGCTATCGCGAACTCGACGGGTTGTTCCTGATGACCATCGAGAACCTGCAGCTTGCCCAGACCGTCTTCATGACCCGCGACCGCGACCTGGCGCGGCAGTTGATGGAGGAAAAGGTCGAGATCCGGCGGCTGGAGCGACTGTCGGCGCAGCGCCACCTGATGCGGCTGCGCGAGGGGCAGGCGGACAGCCAGCAAACCTCCTCGCTGCATCTGGACATCCTGCGCGACCTGAAGCGGGTGAACGCGCATATCGTCTCGGTCGCGCATCCCATCCTGGACGAGGCCGACCTGCTGATCGAAAGCCGGCTGAAGACCGGCTAGGCTGAAGACCGGCTAGCAGGGCGGGCGCCGCGCCATGCGGCGGGCCGGAGACCGGCTCTTCGGACCCCGTGGCGGCGATTCCGGCGAGCGCCACAGCCGGCCGCATTTCCGCCGCCGGTCCGCAGGCCCGGACGAATACCCCGGCCAAGGGGCTTGCGGCGGCGGGGCGGGCTTGCCATCCTCCATCCGGTTCCGCTGCCTGGAGGTCGAGATGAAGCCATGGATCGCTGCCCTGCTGCTGACGGCCGTGCCCGCTTCGGCCGAGATCGTCGGCAAGGTCGGGGTGGACTGGGTCGGCAACGACATCATCGTCGAGGCCATCGCCGATCCCGGGGTGCAGGGCGTGACCTGCCATCTGGCCTATTTCGACCGCTCGGTGATCGATCGGCTGAGCCAGGGAAACTGGTTCGAGGATCCCTCGAATTCCGCCATCGAATGCAGCCGGACGGGGCCGGTCAGGCTTGGCGACATCCGGCGCGGCCCAAAGGGCGAGGAGGTGTTCAGCGCCTCGCGCTCGCTGATCTTCAAGTCGCTGCGGGTCAAGCGGATCTATGACGAGCAAAATCAGGTCCTGGTCTATCTGGCCCATGCCGATCAGGTGAAGGAGGGGTCGGCCAAGATGTCGATCTCTACCGTGGCGCTGGAGCCGGGCGAGGGGTTGCCGGCCCGCTGAACCCTCCCGTGTCCTGCCGCCGTGACGAAGCACCGGCCGCACCGGCTTCGCATGCCCGGCCGCTGTGGCCGATCCGGCCCAGGAGTCGGCCTGGCCCCCGGCGTGATGCGGATTTCGGATGATCGCAGCCCCGGCCTGTGAGAAACTCGCACCTGGCGGGGCGGTTTGCAGCCGACAGGTGGACAGCGGGGCCACGGGGCTGTAAGAGCCGCGCCAAACAGGAACGGTGAGATGCGGATTCCGTCCAAGAGCGCGAAATACAATCTGGGCCAGGTGGTGCGTCATCGCGAACATCCGTTCCGCGGTGTGGTCTTCGACGTGGACCCGGAATTCGCCAATACCGAGGAATGGTACGAATCCATCCCCGAGGATTCGCGGCCGTCGCGCAACCAGCCGTTCTATCACCTCTATGCCGAGACCGAGGCGACCTATTACGTCGCCTATGTTTCCGAGCAGAACCTGGTGCCCGATTATTCGGGCGAACCGCTGGAACATCCCGAGGTGACGGAGATGTTCGGCGAATTCCAGGACGGCCGCTATCCGTTGCAGTTCGGGCTGAACTGATCGCCCGGCCCCTCAGGTCGTGCCGGCTGCGGGAGCGTTTTGCAGCAGCGGCTCGGTCACCGGAACGATGAAGGCCAGGAAATTCCGCCGCCCCTCGCGGAAATAGCTGAGCGAGGCGGTCAGGTCCTGGATCAGGAACCAGCCGAAACCGCCTTCGGGCAGCAGCAGGATCGCCTCGGCGTCGCGGGGCGGCGGAGCGGTCCAGGGCAGGCCATGCGCGGCAAGGCATGAGGCCGGCAGCGGCCGGCCGTCATCGGTCACCGCGCAGGCGATGCCGCCGACATGGCGCGCGACGCAAAGATGGATCAGCGGCGCATGGGCCCGCCCGTCCAGGCGCAGGGCCTCGTAGCGGGTGCCGTGCTCACAGATGTTGTTCAGCACTTCGGCCAGTGCCAGTTCCAGCTTGGCGATCACTTCGTCCCCGGCGCTGCCGTCGAACCTTTCGCGCAGAAACAGCAGCGCGGCGCGCACGGTTGTGGGATCGGCACGGAAGATGCGGTGAAACATCGGCTGGCGTCGGGGCGGAGGGCGACGCAGCCGGCTTCCGGCAGGTTCGGGCGAGGCGTTCATTCTTCGGGCCTTTTCTGCCCCGGGTCGGGGTCACCGGGGGGCTCGGGCGCGTCGCCGGTCTTGCGGATGGTCAGCACGGTATGCATCCGGGTCAGCTGGAACACCCGCTCGACATTCGGCGTCAGCCCGGTCAGCGTCAACTGCCGCCCGGCGGGCATGGCCTTGTAGATCGCGATCACCGCGCCAAGGCCCGAGCTGTCCATGAATTCGACCCCGCCCAGATCCAGCGTCACATGTGGTCCACCCCGCGCGATCAGGCCGCGCACGCGGTCCTTGAAGGCGGTGGCGATGGCGGCGTCGAGGCGCTTTTCATCGACGCGGATCGTCAGCCCGTCCGGCTGGAGCAGCAGTGTCAGTTGCATTTTCGGTTCCGTCGTTTCGGTGTGGTGCGATCCCCTTCTAGGCCGGAAACCTTTACCATCCGGTAAGCGCCGGGCGGATTTCCTGCGCATCAGGGGCCGGAAATGCACGGCATTTTCATGAATTGCGGGTCGGATGACGTGATTTGCGCCGGTTGTTCCTGCGTTGCGTTGGCATGTTCGGGCGGAGCGGGTTAACCATTGATCCGAATGACCCCCGCATCCGCACGAGAGACGACGCCATGCGCCTTGCCCTGCTGCCGGCAACCCTGTTAGCGGCCTGCGTCGTGACCGGCGCGGTGGCGGATCCTGCCAGGCTGACCTGCCCCCCGGGCGACAATGCCCTGGTGGCGCAGCTATGCGCTGCGCTGGACGAGGCGCTGGGCCAGCACGATGCGCGGCCCGAAGGCATGCCCTGGACGCAGTTGGTCCTGGATGCCGAAAGCCCGCGCCCCGACATCCTGCGCGCCAGGCTGACGGTCGAGAGCGCCTCGGGCCGGCACCAGGGCGAGGAGATCGTGCTGTCGGTGACGGATCGGCCCTCGATTCCCGATGAGCGGGTCCGGGCCCTTGCCCGGGCGCTGCTGGAAACCGCGCTTTCGCAAGCCGCACGTAATTGATTTCGCACAAGGACGATTCCATGACGCTCACGGGCAGAAACCTGACCTTTGCCGATGCCGCCGGCACGACCCTGCACGAGACGGCCGCGGTCGTCCGCGCGGTCCGCACCGAGGGCGGCGATGCGCCGGCGGGGCGCTCGACCGGCTATGCGATGGCGGTGGGGGACACGTTCAACGGCACCCTGAGCGCGGGCGACAGGGATTGGGTGCGCGTTGAGTTGCAACCGGGCAGCTATGTCATCACGCTGGATTCGCGCGGCGCGGCCGGCGTCTACGATCCGTATTTGCGGGTCATGGACGACGATGGCGTGCAGGTCGCCCAGAACGACGACGGCGACGGGCTGAACTCGCGCCTGGTGCTGAACGTGGCCCAGCCCGGCACCTATTACTTGGAGGCGGGCAGCTATGCCGGGCTTTACTCGGGCGCCTACAGCCTGAATCTGGCGGCGACGGGGCCGACGCACCACTTCACCATGGCCGAGATCGCCCTGCAGCTGACCGACGGCTACTGGGAGGCGACCGGGCGGTCGCGCCGCGCCTTCGATGTCGGGCAGGGCGATGTGCTGAACGTGGACCTGTCGGGGCTGACGCAGGAGGGGCGGCAATTGGCCGGCATGGCGCTGTCGGCCTGGGCGCAGGTGACGGGCATCGTCTTCAACCGCAATCCCGGGCCGAACGCGACCATCCACATCACCTTCGACGACAGCGACTGGGGGGCCTGGTCCTCGTCGATGACCAGCGGCGACCGCATCGTCAGCTCGCATGTGAATATCGGGTTGGACTGGCTGATCAGCTATGGCACGGGCTACAACAGCTACAGCTATCAGACCTATATCCACGAGATCGGCCATGCCCTGGGGCTGGGTCATGCGGGGAACTACAACGGCAGCGCCGTCCTGGGGGTGAACAACCACTATCTGAACGACAGCTGGCAGGCATCGGTGATGTCCTATTTCGACCAGGCGGAGAATGTCTGGGTCGATGCCAGCTTTGCCTATATCGCCTCGCCCATGACCGCCGACATCCTGGCGATCCAGCGGCTTTACGGTCCGACCGCGATCCGCACCGGCAACAATACCTATGGCGAAACCACCAATGCCGGGCCAAGCTATGCCACCATCGCGGCGCTGCTGCGCAATGCGGATACGCGGGACGACATCGCCTTTACCATCTTCGACCAGGGCGGCGTGGACATGCTGGACCTGGGCACCGACACGCGTGGCCAGCGCATTTCGCTGGTGGCGGGGACGTCGTCCAACGCCTATGGGCTGGTGGGCAATATCTCGATCATGCCCGGCACGCTGATCGAGAACGCGCAGGCCGGCCGTGGCAACGATCTGGTCATCGGCAACTGGGCCGACAATATCCTGCGCGGCGGCGCCGGCAACGACACGCTTCGTGGTGCGGCGGGCAATGACACGCTGAACGGCCAGGGCGGCGCCGACCGACTTGTGGGTGGTGTGGGCGACGACGTCTATGTCACCGATGGCCGGGACCAGATCGTCGAGGCGGCGGGGCAGGGCATCGATACGGTGCGTTCTACCGTCACCCTGCAACTGGGTGCCAATCTGGAGAATCTGGTGCTGATCTCGAACGCGGCGCAGGACGGCGGCGGCAATGCGCTGGCCAACCGGCTGACCGGCAATGCCCATGCCAACCGGCTGGAGGGCTTTTCCGGCAACGACACGCTGCTGGGCGGTCAGGGCAACGACACGCTGTATGGCGGCAACGGCTGGGACGTGCTGGGCGGCGGCGCCGGGGCCGACCTGCTGATCGGCGGCAACGGCAACGACATCCTGCGCGGCTGGACCGGCAACGATACGCTTCGCGGGGGGGCCGGCAATGACACGCTGAACGGCCAGGGCGGTGCCGACCGGCTTGAGGGCGGCGCGGGCGACGACGTCTATGTCACCGATGGCCGGGACCAGATCATCGAGGCGGCGGGGCAGGGCATCGATACCGTGCGTTCTACCGTCACCTTGCGGCTGGACGCCAATCTGGAGAACCTGGTGCTGATCTCGAACGCGGCGCAGGACGGCAGCGGCAATGGGCTGGCCAACCGGCTGACCGGCAATGCCCATGCCAACCGGCTGGAGGGCTTTTTCGGCAACGACACGCTGCTGGGCCGCCAGGGCAACGATCTGCTGTTTGGCGGCCAGGGTGACGACTGGCTGGAGGGTGGCGCCGGTGCCGACCTGCTGATCGGCGGCCAGGGCGACGACACCATGCTGGGCGGGGCCGGTGCCGATCATTTCGTCTTTCAGGGCGGCCGGGATGTCGTGGGCGATTTTCAGGACGATCTGGATACGCTTCGCATCGACGACGCGCTTTGGGGCGGTGGTGCGCGCAGCGTGGCGCAGGTCCTGCAACTCGCCCATGTCGCGGGCGGCAATACCGTCTTCGATTTCGGCAACGGCAATGTGCTTACGCTGAACGGGTTTGCCAATATCGCCGCATTGCAGGACGACCTGATCATCGTCTGAGGCACTGCCCGCGGAATCGGCAGCCCTGTTGCGGCCGGTTTCCCATCCTTTCCGCCTCCCCCGAGCCGTGTCGGCCTTTTTTGCCTGTTATTTCGGCAGAAAAGGCCCGGCGCTCGTCAAACCCTGATTTCGTTTTGGCCGCAGGCGCCGCTGCTGTGGACAGCGCCAGCGAGGATGCGAAGATCATGGGCACAGGGAAGGGTGGCAGCGATGACGATTTACTACAATGAAATGGTCGATGGCGGCCTGGTGCGCGAGCCCTACGCCATGCTCTCGGACTGGATCGAGACCATGCCGGCCGAGATCCGCCAGATGAAGCAGGCCGAGGCCGAGGCGCTGTTTCGCCGCATCGGCATCACCTTCGCCGTGTATGGCGAGGGCGGCGACCCGGACCGGCTGATCCCCTTCGACATGATGCCGCGGGTGTTCCTGCAAGGCGAATGGCGCCGGCTGGAGCGCGGCATCAAGCAGCGGGCGCGGGCGCTGAACGCCTTTCTGCGCGATGTCTACGGCCGGGGCGAGATCGTGCGCGCCGGCCGCATCCCGGCGCCGCTGGTCTATCGGAACGCCGCCTATGAAAAGGCGGTGGTCGGCTTCGTGCCGCCGCGCGGGGTGTTCTCGCATATCGTCGGCATCGACATCGTGCGCACCGGCCGGGACGAGTTCCATGTGCTGGAGGACAATTGCCGCACCCCCTCGGGCGTCAGCTACATGCTGGAGAACCGCGAGATCATGATGCGGATGTTTCCGGCGCTGTTTCGCAACAACCGCATCGAGCCGGTGGACCAGTATCCCGAATTGCTGCGCCGCACGCTCGCCTCGGTGGCGCCGGCGAAATGCGAGGGCGAGCCGACCGTGGTGATCCTGACGCCCGGCCATTACAACAGCGCCTATTACGAGCACAGCTTCCTTGCCAACCTGATGGGGGTGGAGCTGGTCGAGGGCAGCGACCTGTTCGTCGACGGCGGCTTCGTCTACATGCGCACCACGCAGGGGCCGAAACGGGTGGACGTGATCTATCGCCGCATCGACGACCAGTTCCTCGACCCGCTGTGCTTTCGCCGCGATTCCATGCTGGGCGTGCCGGGGCTGATGGATGTCTGGCGCTCGGGCGGGGTCTCGATCGCCTCGGCGCCCGGCGCGGGCGTGGCCGACGACAAGGCGGTCTATACCTTCGTGCCCGAGATGATCCGCTTCTATCTGGGCGAAGAGCCGATCCTGAACAACGTCCAGACCTGGACGCTGTGGAAGGACGACGACTACCGCTATGTCATGGCCAACCTCAAGGACCTGGTGGTCAAGGAGGTGCATGGCTCGGGCGGCTACGGCATGCTGATCGGGCCGCGCGCGACCAAGGCCGAGATCGAGGCCTTTGCCGAGCGCATCAAGGCCGATCCCGGCAATTACATCGCCCAGCCCACGCTGGCGCTGTCCACCAGCCCGACCTTTGTCGACGAGGGCGTGGCGCCGCGCCACGTCGATCTGCGCCCCTTCTGCCTTTGCGGCGACCGGATCGAGCTGGTGCCCGGCGGGCTGACCCGCGTGGCGCTGCGCGAGGGCTCGCTGGTGGTGAACTCGTCGCAAGGCGGGGGCGTCAAGGACACCTGGGTTCTGTCGGAATAGGAAAGGGGCCAGCCATGCTCAGCCGCACCGCCGCCAACCTGTTCTGGATGGGCCGCCATCTGGAGCGCGCCGAAACCGCCGCCCGCCTTCTGGACGTGGGTGCGCGCATCACCCTGCTGCCGAACACCGCCGAGGGCTATCGCAACGAATGGGAATCGCTCTTGCGCGCCTCGGGCGCGCAGGCCGCCTTTGCCGAGCGCTACGGCGACGAGATCACCCAGGAGAACGTCGAGACCTGGCTGTTCTTCGACCATGCCAACCCTTCCTCGGTCGCCTCGTGCATCGAGCGCGCGCGCGAGGGCGGGCGGATCGTGCGCACGGCGCTGACCAGCCAGGTCTGGGACGCGCTGAACAGCGCCTATCAGGATCTGCGGGCGCTGGAACGCCGGTCGCGCGGCCAGCTCGACCCCGCCATGCTGACCGATTTCACCACCCGGCACAGCTCGACCGTGCGCGGGGCGATCAACGCCACGCAACTGCGCAACGACGGCTGGCATTTCATCAATCTGGGCTATTCGCTGGAACGTGCCGACGCCACCGCCCGGCTGCTGGACGTGAAATACTTCGTGTTGCTGCCGCGGGTCGAGTTCGTGGGCTCGGGCCTCGACAATTACCAATGGCAGGTGATCCTGCGCGCGCTTTCGGCGCATCGGGCGTTCCACTGGGCCTATGGCGGCGAGGTGACGGCCAGCAAGGTCGCGGATTTCCTGATCCTGAACGGCGAGAGCCCGCGTTCGCTTCTGACCTCGCTTTACGAGGCGGTCTGGCATCTGGACGGGCTGGTGCGCCGCTATGGCGCCGCGGTGCCGGCCAGCGCCTCGGCCCGCGCGCATGAGACGCTGGAGCAGTTGATCGCCCGCGACATCGAGGCGATCTTCGACGAGGGGCTGCACGAGTTCCTGTCCTGGTTCATCAATGAGGTGGCCAGCATCTCGAATGCCGTGCATGACGATTACCTGAGCGGACGGATGTAGGGGGCGGACGATGCGGCTGAAGATCACCCACGAGACCAGCTATTGCTACGATCCGCCGGCGCAGGGACTGGTGCAGAGCCTGCGGCTGACGCCCTCGGTCCATGAGGGGCAGCGGGTCGCGGACTGGACGATTTCGGTCAGCGGCGGCCAGCGCGGCGCCGCATTTCGCGACGGTGCCGGCGACTGGATCGAGGGCTGGACCGTGCGCGGCCCGGTGCAGGAGATCGTGGTCTCGATCGCCGGCCAGGTCGAGACCCGCGACACCGCCGGCGTGCTGCGCGGCCACCGCGAGACGGTGAATCCGCTGGTCTATCTGCGCCCCACGGCGGCGACCCGGATCGACGCGGCGTTGCGCGACCTTGCCCTTTCCGAACAGGGCGAGGACGGGCTGGACCTTGCGCACCGGCTGGCCGCGGCCGTCGCAAGGGCCATCGCCTATGAGCCGGGCGTGACCGAGGCGCATACCACCGCCGCCGAGGCCCTGGCGCTGGGGCAGGGGGTCTGCCAGGACCATGCCCATGCGCTGATCGCCTGCGCCCGCGAACGCGGCCTGCCGGCGCGCTATGTCTCGGGCTATCTGCATTCCAATGCCGGGGGCGAGCCGCATGACGCCGCCCATGCCTGGGCCGAGATCCATGTCGGCTCCCTCGGCTGGGTCGGCTTCGACGCCGCGAATGCCTGCTGCCCGGACGACCGCTATGTCCGGCTGGGCTCGGGGCTGGACGCGGACGATGCGGCGCCTGTGCGCGGCACCACCTTCGGCTCGGGCGAGGAAAGCCTGGACGTGCGGGTGCAGGTCGAGGAGATGGAGCAGTAACCCCGGTTGCACGGGGCGCGGGGCGGTCGTATTCCTCGGGGAATTCTGTGCCAGGAAACGGTCATGACCTATTGCGTCGGCTTGAAGCTCAACGAAGGGCTGGTTCTGCTCTCGGATACCCGGACGAATGCCGGGCTGGACAATATCTCGACCTATCGCAAGATGTTCTTCTTCGAGCAGCCGGGCGAGCGGGTGATCGCCATCCTGACCGCCGGCAGCCTGTCGCTGACCCAGACCACCATCGCGCGGCTGCAAGAGGCCATCGACCTGCCCGAGGCCGACGAGACCAGCTCGATCATGCATGCCGCGACCATGCTTCAGGTCGCGACGATCATCGGCCAGACGCTGAACCGCACCCGGCGCGAGATCGTCGAGCAATGCCGCGACCTGAACCAGCAGGCCAGCGCCAGCATGATCGTCGGCGGCCAGCGCGCGGGCGGCGAGATGCGGCTGTTCCTGGTCTACCCCGAGGGCAATTTCATCGAGGCGACCGAGGACACGCCGTTTCTGCAGATCGGCGAGCATAAATACGGCAAGCCGATCCTGGACCGGGTGGTGCGGCCCGACACCTCGCTGGCCGATGCGCAAAAGGCGGTGCTTCTGTCGATGGATTCGACGCTGCGCTCGAACCTGTCGGTGGGGATGCCGCTGGACCTTGCGGTGATCCGCAAGGACGACTGCCGGGTCAGCCACAAGCGCCGCATCCTCGAGGGCGACCCGGCCTTCATGGCCATGTCCGCCGCCTGGTCCGCCGCGCTGCGCGACAGTTTCGTCAAGGTGACGATCTAGCGCCGCCCGCCGTCACGGCTCGCCATCCAGCATGCCGCGCAGCTCATAGACCAGGTCCAGCGCCTCGCGGGCGCTGATCGTGTCGGGGTTCAGGCTGCGCAGGCGATCCTCGACCACCGAGGGCCTCGCCTTGCCCGCGGCTGCGGGTGCCGGCGCGGCGCGGAACAGCGGCAGGTCGTCGAGCAGCGCGGCGGGCTTGCCGGTGCCCTGCCGCTCGCCGCTTTCCAGCTGGTGCAGGATGTCGCGGGCGCGATCCACAACCGAGGGCGGCAGCCCCGCCAGCCGCGCCACCTGCACGCCATAGGAGCGGTCGGCGGCGCCCTTCCTGACCTCGTGCAGGAAGATCACCTCGCCCTCCCATTCGCGCACCGCGACGGTGGCGTTCTCGACGCCCGGCAGGCGCGCCGACAGCGATGTCATCTCGTGGTAATGCGTGGCGAACAGCGCCCGGCAGCGGTTCGTGGCATGCAGATGCTCCATCACCGCCCAGGCGATGCTGAGCCCGTCCCAGGTCGCGGTGCCGCGCCCGATCTCGTCCAGGATCACCAGCGCATGGTCGTCGGCCTGGTTCAGGATCGCCGCCGTCTCGACCATCTCGACCATGAAGGTCGAGCGGCCGCGCGCCAGATCGTCCGCCGCGCCGACGCGGCTGAAAAGCTGGCTGACCAGCCCGATATGGGCGCGGCGCGCGGGCACGAAGCCGCCCGTCTGCGCGAGGATGGCGATCAGCGCATTCTGGCGCAGAAAGGTCGATTTTCCGGCCATGTTCGGGCCGGTCAGCAGCCAGATCGCCGGGGTCTCGCCTTGGGTCAGCGCGCAGTCGTTGGCGACGAAAGCCTCGCCCTTGCGCTTGAGCGCACGCTCCACGACCGGGTGCCGGCCGCCCTCGATCACGAAGGCGCGGCTGGCATCGACCTCGGGGCGCACCCAGCCCTCGCCCGAGGCGAGGTCGGCGAAAGCGGCGGTCAGGTCGATCTCGGCCAGCGCGCGGGCCGCCTGCCCGACGGGGCCGGCCTGGTCCAGCACGGCGCGGGACAGGCGGGCAAAGATCTCGCGCTCGATCTCCAGCGCGCGGTCGCGGGCGTTGAGGATGCGGGTTTCCAGTTCGGACAACTCGACCGTGGTGAAGCGGATCTGGTTCGCCGTGGTCTGGCGGTGGATGAACCGCTCGTTCAGCGGCGGGGCCAGCATCCGTTCCGCATGGGTCGAAGTCGTCTCGATGAAGTAACCCAGGACGTTGTTATGCTTGATCTTCAGGCTCTGCACGCCGGTCTCGGCGATATAGTCGGCTTGCATGCGGGCGATGACGCCGCGGCCCTCGTCGCGCAGGCGGCGGGTTTCGTCCAGGTCCTCGTCATAGCCCGGCGCGACAAAGCCGCCGTCGCGCGCCAGCAAGGGCGGTTCGGCCACCAGCGCCTCGTCCAGCAGGTCGATCAGCGCGTCGTGGCCGGTCAGGTCGCGCGCCGCCTCGGCCAGCACGGCGATCTCGTCGTTGCCCAGCATTGCGGCGATGGCCGCGCCTTGCGTCAGCCCGGCGCGGATTGCGGCCAGGTCGCGCGGCCCGCCCCGCTCCAGCGCCAGTCGCGATAGGGCACGGTCCATATCGGGCGCGCGCGACAGCGCCTCGCGCAGATCGGCGGTCAGGCGCGGCTCGTCCACCAGATGCGCCACCGCCGCCTGCCGGGCGTGGATTTCGTCCAGGTCGCGCGAGGGGGCGCTGATGCGGCGTTCCAGCAGCCGCGCGCCGCCCGCCGTCACGCTGCGGTCGATGGCGGCCAGCAGGCTGCCCTCGCGCCCGCCGGACAGGGCCTGCGTCAGCTCCAGGTTGCGGCGTGTCGCGGCGTCGATCTGCATGGCGCCGCCAAGCGCCTCGCGCACCGGCGGGCGGATCAGCGGCATCCGGCCCTTTTGCGTCAGTTCCAGGTAATCGGCGATGGCACCCATGGCGGCCAGTTCGGCGCGGGAAAACTGGCCGAACCCGTCCAGCGTCTCGACCGAAAACAGCGCGCACAGCCGGCGCGTCGCCGCGCTGCTGTCGAAGCTGCCGCCGGGCAGTTCCGTCAGCGCGGCCCCCGCCTCGGCGGCGATCTCATCGAGGTTCGCGCCCTCGGCCGCCAGCAATTCGCGTGGCGCGTGGCGGGCGAGTTCGGGGGCCAGCCGCGCCGGCGGGCAGGGCATGACGCGGAAGGCGCCGGTCGAGATGTCCACCCAGGCCAGCGCCGATTCATCGCGCACACTGGCAAAGCTGGCCAGGAAATTGTGCCGCCGCGCCTCCAGCAGCGATTCCTCGGTCAGCGTGCCGGGGGTGACGAGCCGCACCACATCGCGGGCGACGACGGATTTGCTGCCGCGCTTCTTGGCCTCGGCCGGATCCTCCATCTGCTCGGCGATGGCGACGCGGAAGCCCTTGCGGATCAGCGTCAGCAGGTAGCTTTCGGCGGCATGGACCGGCACGCCGCACATCGGGATCGGCTCGCCCAGATGGGTGCCGCGTTTCGTCAGCGCGATGTCGAGGGCGGCGGCGGCGGCCACCGCGTCCTCGAAGAACATCTCGTAGAAATCGCCCATGCGATAGAACAGCAGCGCGCCGGGATTGGCCTCGCGGATCGCGAGATACTGCGCCATCATCGGGGTGGGTTGGTCGCTCATGTCCAGCCTTGTCGCCTGCGGTCCCGTTCTTCTAGGGGATGCGCGGGCCGATGCAAACAGGATGCGGGCAAGTTGCCGCAGCAACGCAAGAATCCCGGTGACAGCCGCCCCTTGTTGCGGCATCGTCTGCGGGAAAACAGTCTTGGGGCGGTGGCGATGAAATCGTTGATTCTGGGCGCAATCATGCTGCCGTTCGCGGGCGTGGCCGTCGCAGCCTGCCCGGATGTCTCGTTGATGCAGAACGCCGCGCGCGGCTGGATCGCCGGCCAGCGCCTGCCCGACCCGCTGGTGCGCACCGTCGAGGAGGGGGCCTGCGCCTATGCCAGTTTCCGCAGCGTGCTGGAGGCGGAACTGGGCGCTCCGGTCGGGGTGAAGGTCGGCTTCACCTCGAAGCCGGTGCAAGAGCGGTTCGGCGTGTCCGAGCCGGTGGCCGGAGCGCTGTTCGCGCCGATGCTGCTGCCGGACGGGGCGCGGCTCAGCCTAAAGGGCGGCCGCGACCCGTTTTTCGAGGCCGATCTGGTCGTGACCGTGGGCAGTTCCGCCATCATGCAGGCCCGGACGCGCGAAGAGGTGGCGGCCGCGCTCAAGGATGTGCGGCCCTTCATCGAATTGCCCGACCTGGCGCTGCAAAAGGACGTGGTGCCGACCGGACCCCTGATGGTGGCCTATGGCGTCACGCCCTGGCGCGGCGTGCTGGGGCGGGGCATCCCGATTTCCGAATTGCGCGATCCGGTCGCCGATCTGGCGGCGCTGACGGTGAACCTGAAACTTGACGGCAAGAGCATCGGCACCGGCTCGGGCGAGATGCTGCTGGGCCATCCGCTGGACGTGGTGTTGTGGCTGGTCCAGCAGGGCCGCTATGAGCTGAAGCCCGGCTCGGTGATCTCGTTGGGTTCGCTGGGCACGCTGCATCCCGCCCAGCCCGGCCACCGGGTCGAGGCCGAATACCGCATCGGCGGCAGGGCCATGAAGGTGGGGCTGGTGCTGGTGCCCTGAGCGGCCGGGGCTGGGCGTGGTTCCCTTGGGTCAACCGCGAAAAAAAGCTTTGCCAGCAGGGCCTTCCTGTCGCAAGACTGTCATGGGGGGCCGCTAGGTGGCATCCAGCCGCCGATGGGGCGTGTTCTGGAACGGAGTTGACCAATGACCATTCAATCGACCGCGGCAGGACTGGCCGCGCTGACCCTGCTGGCGGGTTCGGGGGCGGCCGTGGCCCAGGACCTGGCGGCGCTGGAAGAGGCCGCCAAGGCCGAGGGCATGCTGACCACCATCGCCCTGCCGCATGACTGGTGCAACTACGGCGGCGTGATCGAGGGCTTCAAGGCGAAATACCCCGAGATCAAGGTCAACGAGCTGAACCCCGACGCGGGTTCGGCCGACGAGTTGGAGGCGATCCGCGCCAACAAGGACAACAAGGGGCCGCAGGCGCCCGACGTGATCGACGTGGGCCTGTCCTTCGGCCCGCAGGCCAAGGCCGAGGGGCTGATCCAGCCCTACAAGGTCGCGGCCTGGGACACGATTCCCGACGATGCCAAGGATGCCGAGGGCTATTGGTATGGCGATTATTACGGCGTGATGGCCTTTGGCGTGAACACCGACCTGATCGACGAGGCGCCGCAAAGCTGGAAGGACCTGACCAAGCCGGAATACGCGAACGCCTTCGCGCTGGCGGGCGATCCGCGCGCCTCGGCCCAGGCGATCATCTCGGTCATGGCGGCGGGCATCGCCAATGGCGGCGAGCCGGGCGAGGCATCCGGCCAGAAGGGCATGGAATTGATGGCCGATGTGAACAAGGCCGGCAATTTCGTCCCGGTCATCGGCAAGTCGGCGACCATCGCCCAGGGTGCGACGCCCATCGTCACCGCCTGGGACTACAACCTGCTTTCCTGGCGCGACAGCCTGAACGGCAACCCGCCGGTCGAGGTGATCATCCCCGAGGACGGCGTGGTCGCGGGCGTCTATGTGCAGGCGATCTCGGCCTATGCGCCGCATCCGAACGCGGCCAAGCTGTGGATGGAATACCTGTATTCGGACGAGGGCCAGCTGGGTTGGCTCAAGGGCTATTGCCACCCGATCCGCTTCAACGATCTGGCGGCCAACGGCAAGATCCCGCAGGAACTGCTGGGCGCGCTGCCCCCGGCCGAAGCCTATGAAAAGGCGATCTTCCCGTCGCTGGAGCAGCAAGAGGCCAACAAGAAGGTCGTGACCGAGGGCTGGGACGGCACCGTCGGCGCGGCGGTCCAGGAATAAGGCGCGGCGGCCCCGCTTGGATGGCGGGGCCGCCCCCGAACTTGCGAGACGGAATGAGACAGATCGGCTGGAACTGGCTGGGCGTGGTGCCCTTTTTCGCCTTTGCGTTGCTGTTTCTGGTGTTGCCGACGATGAACATCGTCATCGGCGCATTCCAGAACCCGCAGGGCGAGTTCACGCTGGCCAATCTGGCCGGGCTGGCCTCGCCGCGGATCGTGTCGAGCTTTGCCATCTCGATCAAGATCTCGCTGGCCTCGGCGCTGCTTGGCTGCCTGATCGGCTTTGCCATGGCGGCGGCGGTGATCATGGGCGGCGTGCCGCGCTGGATCAAGGGGCCGCTGATGACGTTCTCGGGCGTCGCCTCGAACTTCGCCGGCGTGCCGCTGGCCTTTGCCTTCATCGCCACGCTGGGGCGGGTGGGGCTGGTGACCATGCTGCTGCGGCAATGGTTCGGCATCAACATCTATGCCATGGGCTTCAACCTGCTGTCGTTCTGGGGCCTGACGCTGACCTATCTGTTCTTCCAGATCCCGCTGATGATCCTGATCATCACCCCGGCGCTGGAGGGGCTCAAGCGCGAATGGCGCGAGGCGGCCGAGGTGCTGGGCGCCTCGACCGGGCAATATTGGCGCATGGTGGCGCTGCCGATCCTGTTCCCGTCGCTGCTGGGCACCTTTGCGCTGTTGTTCGCCAACAGTTTCGGGGCGGTGGCGACGGCCTATGCGCTGACCGGCTCGTCGCTGTCCATCGTGCCGATCATGCTGTTCGCGCAGATCCGGGGCGACGTGCTGCAAGACCCGCATCTGGGCTATGCCATGGCCTTCGGCATGATCGTCGTCACGGGCCTTGCCAATCTTGCCTATGTCGTCATGCGCGCCCGTGCCGAACGGTGGATGCGATGAGGCGGGTCTGGTCCTGGGCGGCGCTGATCGTCGGCGGGCTGTATTTCCTGCTGCCGCTGATCGGCACCATCGAGTTCTCGCTGCGGATGCGGCGCGGGGAATATTCGCTGGACGCCTATCGCTCGGTGCTGTCGGACCCGAATTTCCGCGCCACCTTCAGCTATTCGGTGGCCATGGCGCTGCTGACCATCGTGCTGGGCGTGCTGATCGTGGTGCCGACCGCCTATTGGGTGCGGCTGCGCCTGCCGCGGCTGCGCCCGGTCATCGAGTTCATCACCCTGCTGCCGCTGGTCATTCCTGCGATCGTCGTCGTCTTTGGCTATATCCGGCTTTACAATACCTCGTCGGTGCTGCCGCTGACCGGCACCGCCTCGGGCACCAACCTGCTGCTGTTGTGCGGCTATGCCACGCTGGCGCTGCCCTACATGTATCGCGCCGTCGATACCGGGCTGTCGACGCTGGACGTGCGCTCGCTGACCGAGGCGGCGCAATCGCTGGGTGCCGGCTGGGTGCGCATCATCGGCCGGCTGATCCTGCCCAACGTGCTGGGCGCGGTGATGTCGGGCGCCTTCCTGTCCTTTGCCATCGTCATCGGCGAATTCACCATGGCGGCGCTGCTGAACCGGCCGGCCTTCGGCCCCTACATGCAGCTTCTGGGTGCGAACCGCGCCTATGAGCCGGCGGCGCTGGCGGTGATCGCCTTTGCCGTCACCTGGGGCTGCATGGGGCTGATGCAGCTGATTTCCCGCCTGTTCGGCACACGGATACGACCGACATGAGCTTCCTGACCCTTGATCACCTGCAGAAATCCTTTGGCGCGACCCGGGTCGTGCATGACTTCGACCTGGCCATCGAGAAGGGCGAGTTTGTGTCCTTCCTGGGCCCTTCGGGCTGCGGCAAGACCACGGTGCTGCGCATGGTCGCGGGGTTCGAGACGCCCACGGCGGGCCGGGTGGTGATCGACGGGCAGGACGTGACCCGGGCACGCCCGAACCAGCGCCAGATCGGCATGGTGTTCCAGTCCTATGCGCTGTTCCCGAACCTGACCGTGGCCGAGAACGTGGGCTTCGGCCTGCGCGTCGCCGGCGTCCCGCGCGCCGACCGCGCCGGCCGCGTGGCCGAGATGCTGGACCTGATCGGCCTGCCCGACCTGGGCGGGCGCTATCCCTGGCAGCTTTCGGGCGGCCAGCAGCAGCGCGTGGCGCTGGCCCGGGCCCTGGCGCCGCGCCCGCGGGTGCTGCTGCTGGACGAGCCGCTTTCGGCGCTGGATGCCAAGATCCGCGTCAGCTTGCGCAACCAGATCCGCGAGATCCAGCAGCAGCTTGGCATCACCACCATCTTCGTCACCCATGACCAGGAAGAGGCGCTGTCGATTTCCGACCGCATCGTGGTCATGCACAAGGGCATCGCCGACCAGACCGGCACGCCCGCGCAGATCTACAACCAGCCCGCCACGGATTTCGTCGCCGGCTTCGTTGGCACGCTGAACCGCTTCGAGGCCGAGGTGCTGGACGCTGCCCGCGGCCTTGTCCGGGTCGAGGGCGCCGAGATCGCGCTGGACCGGCCGCTGCCCGCCGGGCGCATCACCTTGGCGGCGCGGCCCGAAAGCCTGCGCATTGCGCCCGATGGCATCCCGGCCGAGATCACCGGCGTCGAGTTCCTGGGCTCGGTCCAGCGCCTGCGGGCGCGGGCGGCCGGGCGCGAGGTGGTGCTGGACCGTTTCAACGAACCGGGGGCCGAACTGCCAAGCCCCGGCGCGCAGGTGCGTCTTGCGGCGCCGGGGGCCGGCTGGCTGGTTCTGACCGGCTGAGCCCCCGGCCCGGCACCTGCCCAAAAACACAGCTGAACTTGCGGCCGCGGATCGGGTTAGATCGGCGAAAACCTGCCGGATCGGCCGTAGCGTGCGGCGGTCTTTCGCGTGTCCCCTCGGCGCCTCATCCAAGGGCGGGCCAAGGGATCGTCGAAGGCCCCGGATTCACGACGGATTGCGGTTGAGCATCCTGCGGTGGTGATGACACGGGCAGGCTCAATCGCGGGATGCGACCGATTCGCCGATCAGGGGCGGCAAGGCTGTCGTTTCCGGGCGGGACGAGCCGGTCGGCGCAACGCCATGGATGGAACGGAAAGGAACGGAACACCTAGAAACCCACAACTCCAACGCGAAACACATCAGAAAAACCGGCGGTTTCCTGTCCAAAAGGATAGGTGCAACGGTTCTGGCCGATTCACTCTAATCCGCCCCGGATAGGCGAACGGGCGGGATATTGTGCTGTTTTTCGAAGCCTATCCCCATCGACATCGAACTGGGGACAGACATGGCCGTGATTTCTGGGACGGCGGGCAATGACAGCCTGCGCGGAACTGCGGGGCGTGATACGATTACCGGCCTTGGCGGGAACGACACGCTGAACGGGGGTGCAGGCAGCGATTCCGTGCATGGCGGGCCGGGGGCGGATGTGCTGATCTGGAATCAGGACGCGAACTCCCGCGGCAATCTCGACATCTATCACGGCGGCAGCGCGCAAGAGCGCTACGACCCCAATCCTTACGGCGACCTGGCCGGCGGCGACCGGCTGCACCTGAACGGCGCCGACGGCTTTCGCGTCACCTTCAACACCAGCGAGAACGGCTATGCCCTGGACGCCTTTGGCAACCGGCTGAACTTCGTGGGCTTCGAGCGGCTCCAGACCGGCGCGGGCAACGACTGGATCAGCGCCCAGGGCTCCAAGCTGAACGCCGCGCGCGGCTCGGGCGTCAACCACACGCCGGTGCATGGCGTCACCATCAACAGCGGCGGCGGCCACGACTATGTCCATGGCGGACCGGGCGACGACGTGCTGGACGGCGGCAACGGCAACGACACCATCTATGGCGGCAACGGCAACGACCTGCTGATGCCCTCGCAGGGCAACGACTTCGGCCATGCCGGGGCGGGCGACGACAATGTGCGCTGGGGCAACAATGGCGGCATGGCGCCGATCCAGAACATCGGCCGCGACACGCTGGTCGGCGGTGCCGGCCACGACCTGCTGAACATATGGGCCAAGGGCGACGGAGAGAACAGCGTCGGCGCCAATGTGGTGTTCACCAGCCGCAGCGCCGGCCATGCCAGCTATCCGCAGGCCAACGGCACGCTGGTCTTTCGCGAGTTCGAGCAGTTCTGGACCCATGAGGGCCGGGACACGGTCAGCGCGGCGAATGCCGATATCGGCGTGAATGCGCGGGGCATCCAGATCAACACCCGTTGGGGCGACGACCGCATCACCGGCAGCGCCGGCAGGGACACGATCGAGGGCGGCCAGGGCGCCGATACCATCAACGGCGGTCGCGGCAACGACTTCATCTCGATGACCGACGATATCCATGCCGCGAATGGCGGCCTGGCCGCGCGGGATGCGGCGCGCGACGTTCTGATCCTGAACGACGGCTTCGGCGTCGATACCATCCGCGCCTTCCAGGTCGGCGACGAGCGCGACGCGGGCGGCAACATCCTGCGCCACGGCGACCGGCTGAACGTCACCGGGCTGCATGATGCGCAGGGCAATCGGGTCGATGTGGGCGATGTCCGGATTTCCGGGCAGAACGGCAATGCGGTCCTGTCCTTTCCAAACGGCGAGCGGCTGATCCTCGAGGGCGTCGCTCCGGCGACCCTGACCCGCGCCGTGCTGAACCAGATGGGCATTCCGCTGACCGCTGCGCAGAACAGCCAGGCTCCGGCGCAGACCATGCAGGCGGCGCAGACCATGCAGGCCGAGGACGGCGCCGCGGCCAAGACGGCCGCCGCCGCCCCGTTGGAAGGCACGCTTGCCGAGACGGTGGATCAGGATGCCCCCGGCCCGGCCTCGCACGGCCCAACGCCCGCCCGCGCGGTCTTCGACGGGCCGGCCGAGGGCGTGCCGCATGCTTCCGGCTGGAATCACGGCGAGCTTCTGGACGCCTATCGCCAGTTGCTGGCACAGCATGAGGGGCAGGGGGCGGGCACCCTGCATGCGTTGACCCTGGCGGACAGCCTGCATTTCGACTGGACCTGAGCCTCGGGGCGTCCGCGACCTGCGGCGTCCCTCTTTTATCTGGGCGCCTCGTCGTTTCCGGCGCGCAGCGCCAGCGCCCGGCGCAGATGGCCGGGCAGGATGGCGAAGCCTTTGGCATAGCGCACGAACAGCCGGCGTGGATTGGACAGCATCCGCCACAGCCATTCCAGCTTCAGCCGGCGCATGAGCTGCGGCGCCCGGCGCTGATGGCCCGAAAGAAAGTCGAGCCCGGCCCCGATCGAGGCGAAGCCCACGTCGCCAAGCGCATCGCGGGCGCGGATGGCGAACAGTTCCTGCCGCGGAGCGCCAAGCGCCAGGAAGCACAGCCGCGCGCCCGAGGCGCGGATGCGGGCGATGATCTCGGCCCCTTCCTCGCCCATCGGGTCGAAGGGAAAGCCCGGCGCATGGGTCAGCGCGACCCGCAGCCCGGGCACCGCCGCCTGCATGCTTTGCGCGGCAAGGGCCAGCGATTCGTCGCTGCTGCCGATCAGCGCCACCGGCAGGCCGGCCCGCGCCGCCTCGGCGGCGAGCGGCAGCACCAGGTCCGAGCCGGGTGCCAGCGCCACGGGCCGGCCGGCGATCCGCGACAGCCAGACAATGGGATTGCCGTCGGCGCAGATCAGGTCATGTGCGGCATAGGCGCTGCGAAAGCGGGCATCCTCGCCCAGCCTTTGCAGGTGGTCGACGTTGATCGTGGCGATGGCGAAGCCGTGCTCGTCCGCCAGTCTCTGTCGCACGGCGGCAAGCAGCGCGGAAGAATCCCGGCAATTGATGCGGACGGCATTGCCGTCGGGAAAGCTGAAATGCATGATACGCCTCGGGTCCGGCCGGAACTGGCGGCAGGATGTGTTGGCGGCGAGGGGATTGCAACGTCCTTCCGGCCGTCGGTCGAGAAGGCGGCCCTGCCGCGGGACGGGAGTCGGGCCATGCCCATATTGGCCTTGATGGTGCTGTTGACCTGGCCGGTGGTCGTGGCGGTCCTGTTCCAGCGCATGGAGCGGGAACGGGCGCTGATCTGGTCGATCTTTGCCGGCTACCTGCTGCTGCCGCAACTGGTCGAGATCGACCTGCCGGCCTTTCCCGGCCTGAACAAGCACATGATTCCGGCGCTCGCCGCCGCCGTCATGGTCTATTTCGTCACCAGGGACCAGGCCCGGGACGAGCCGGCCCCGCCGCCCATGGGGCCTTGGGTGCTGTTGCTTGTGGCGTTGAACTTCATCTCGCCCATCATGACGGCGATAACCAATCCCGATCCGCTGATCGACGGCATAAACTATCGCCCCGGCATGTCGATCAGCCAGGGAATCGCCGACCTGATCGTGCAGGCGCTGCTGTTCTTGCCCTTCTTCATGGGCTACAGGCTGCTCTGGAACGCCAAGGGGGCCGAGTTGTGGATCCGCTGCCTGCTGCTTGGCGTGCTGTGGTATTCGATCCCCATGCTGGCGGAACTGCGGCTGAGCCCGCAGATCAACGTCTGGGTCTATGGCTATTTCCAGCACGATTTCATCCAGACCATCCGCTATGGCGGCTATCGGCCCATCGTCTTTCTGGAGCATCCGCTGTGGGTGGCGCTGATGACCATGACCGCCTTCCTGTCGGCCATCGCCATCGCACGCAACGACCGCACGCGGCGCAACCTGCTGATCGCGATCTATTTGGGCTGCATCGTCTTTCTGTGCAAATCGGCGGGCGCGCTGCTGCAGTCGCTGATGGCGGCGCCGCTGGTGGCCTTTGCGCGGCCGCGCGTGATGGTGCTGGTGGCGGCGCTGGTGGCCACCGTGGCCTTTTCCTATCCGACGTTGCGCACGACACCCTGGATGCCGCTGCAGGGCGTGGTGGACCTGGCCATGTCGATCTCGCCCGATCGCGGGCAGTCGCTGGAATTCCGCCTGATGAACGAAGAGGCGCTGCTGGAGCGCGCGATGGAGCGGCCGGTCTTCGGCTGGGGCGGCTGGGGGCGGCCGCTGTTCTACGATCCCTACAGCGGCCGGCTGGCCTCGGTGCCGGACGGGCAATGGGTGATCATGGTCGGCGCGCGCGGCATCTTCGGCTATCTGGCGCAGTTCCTGCTGCTGCTGACGCCGATCTTCGCGCTGCTGCGGGCCATGCCGGGGGGCAGGAACCCGCCGCGCAAGAAGGAAATGGTGGTGCTGGGTGCGGTCGCGCTGATGCTGGCGATGAACATGCTGGACCTGATCCCGAACGCGACGATGACGCCGCTGACCTGGCTGACCGCCGGGGCGCTGCTGGGCAATGCCCGCCGGCTGCGGCAGGGCGCCTCGGATCAGGCCGATCTGACCGCGGCCGAGCGGATTCTGCCTAAAAAGGCAGGCCTGCGGACGGTTTTATAGGTTGGTCCAAAGCGCCGGATTCGTTATGCCGGATACGCGCGTCAGTTGTTAAATCATTGCAGCCCACAAGGGCCTTGCACGAGTTGAAAGAGGCACCGCATGGCCTTGGACCAAAGCGCCGTTGAAGACAGTGATATCGCTATCATCGGCATGGCAGCCCAGATTCCGGGCGCCCCGGGGGTCACCGAATACTGGGACAACCTGTGCCGCGGGGTCGAATCGATCCGGCGCATTCCCGAGGCCGACCTGATCGCGAGAGGCGAGTCCCGGGCACGGCTTTCGGACCCGAATTACGTCCCCTCGGCGGCGGTGCTGGAGCAGTTCGACGAATTCGACGCCGAGTTCTTCGGGCTGTCGCCCAAGGAAGCGGCGATCATGGACCCGCAGCACCGCAAGTTCCTGGAAACCTGCTGGCACGCGCTTGAGGATGCCGCGCACGCGCCCGAGCGTTTCGCCGGCAATATCGGCGTCTGGGCCGGCTGCGGCATGGGCAGCTATTACTACTGGAACGTCTGCTCGAACCGCGACCTGGTCGATGGCGTCGGCCATTTCCTGCTGCGCCATACCGGCAACGACAAGGATTTCCTGTCCACCCGCGTCAGCCATGTCTTCGACCTCAAGGGGCCCAGCATCAGCGTGCAGACCGCCTGCTCAAGCTCGCTGGTGGCCATCCACATGGCCTGCCAGTCGCTGCAATCGGGCGAATGCGACATGGCGCTGGCCGGCGGCGTGACCATCGAGCTGCCGCACGGGCTGGGCTATCTCTACAAGGAGAACGAGATCCTGTCGCCCGACGGCCATTGCCATGCCTTCGACCATCGCGCGCAGGGCACCGTCTTCGGCAGCGGCGCGGCGGTGGTGACGCTGCGGCGGCTCAGGGACGCGCTGGCCGACGGCGACCATATCTGGGCGGTCATCAAGGGCTCGGCCATCAACAACGACGGCGCGGCCAAGGCGGGCTATCTGGCCCCCAGCGTCGAGGGTCAGGCGCAGGCCGTGGCCGAGGCGCTGGCGATGGCGGGCCTTGCGTCGGACAGCATCGGCTATGTCGAATGCCACGGCACCGGCACGGCGCTGGGCGACCCGATCGAGGTGGCGGCGCTGAACCAGGCCTATGCGCGGGTCTCGGACGGCACGCGGCAGGGGCCGTGCCGCATCGGCTCGGTCAAGACCAATATCGGCCATCTCGACACGGCGGCGGGCAGCGCCGGGCTGATCAAGTCGGCGCTGGCGGTGCATCACGGAAAGATCCCGCCCAGCCTGGGCTATGAGGCGCCGAATCCGGCCATCGACTTCGAGGGCGGGCCGTTCCAGGTCAACGACCGGCTTTCGGACTGGCCGGTGCCGGGACCGCGCCGGGCCGGGGTGAACTCGCTGGGCGTCGGCGGCACCAATGCGCATGTGATCGTGCAGGAACCGCCGCTGGCCGAGGAGTCGGGGGAATCCGACTGGCCGTTCCATATCGTCGCCGTCTCGGGGCGCAGCAAGGCGGCGCTGGATGCCAATTCGGCGGCGCTGGCGGGCTGGCTGCAGGCCAACCCGGCCGTGAACATGGCCGACCTGTCCTTTACCCTGACGCAGGGCCGGCGTCAGTTCGACCGCCGCCGCGTGCTGGTGGCCGAGACGGCGGCCGAGGCGGCGCGGCTTCTGGCCGATCCCGATCCGCTGCTGGTCTTTGACCACCAGCAGGCGGGTGACCCGGCCGAGGCGGTGTTCATGCTGCCCGGCGGCGGCGCACAATATGCCGGCATGGCGCGCGGGCTTTACCAGACCGAGCCGGTGTTCCGCGAATGGATGGACCGCGGCCTGGACCACATGGCGGCCGCGCATGGCACCGACCTGCGCGCGCTGTGGTTGCCCGAACCGGGAGCCGAGGCCGAGGCGGACCGGCGGCTCTTGCAGCCCTCGCTGCAACTGCCGCTGCTGATGATCACCGAATATGCGCTGGCGCAGCTGTGGATCAGCTGGGGCGTGACGCCCGCCGCGCTGATCGGCCATTCCATGGGCGAGAACACCGCCGCCTGCATCGCGGGGGTGATGAGCTTCGAGGATTGCATCGGCCTTGTGCGCCTGCGCGGACTGCTGTTCGACCGGGTGCCGGCGGGCGGCATGCTGTCGGTCCCGCTGGCCCCCGAGGAATTCGCCGCCGAACTGGCCGAGCTGGAGCTGGATCTTGCGGCGGTGAACGGGCCGGGCCTGTCGGTGGTCTCGGGTCCCGATGCGGTGCTGGACCGCTTTGCCGAACGCATGGCAGCGCGCGAGGTGGAATGCCAGCGCATCGCCATCTCCATTGCCGCCCATTCGCGGCTGCTCGACGGGATCCTGGACGAGTTCCGCGCCTATCTCGCCTCGATCCCTCTGAATGCGCCGCAGATCCCGATCGTCTCGAACCGCTCGGGCCAGGTGCTGACCGCGGCCGAGGCCACCAGCCCCGACTATTGGGTCGCGCATCTGCGCGGCACGGTGCGCTTTGCCGACGGCATCGCGCATCTGGCGCAGGTGCCGGGGCGGGTGTTCCTGGAAGTGGGCCCCGGCCGCGCCATGCAGGCCATGGCCAAGGCGCATCCGGCGGTCGCCGCCAACCAGGTGATCTCCACGCTGCGCCACCGCGATCACGCCACCGGCGACGACAGCTATTTCATGGCTGCCTTGGCGCGGTTCTGGGCCTGCGGCGGGCAGGTCGACTGGGATCAGGTCTGGGGCGGCGCGCGGCGGCGGCGCCTGTCGCTGCCCGGCTATGCATTCCAGCGCAAGCGCTATTTCATCGAGCGGGCCACCCATGCCGCGACCGAGGCCGCCGAGGAACTGGCCCGGATCGAGGAGCCCGCGGATTGGGGCTGGCGCCCGGCATGGAAACTCGCCTCGCCCGCCATCGAGATCGGGCCGCAGGGGCCCATGGTGCAGGGTGTGCAGAACTGGCTGGTCTTTGCCGACGAGCTGGGCCTTGCCGAGCGCGTGACCGATGCGCTGCGGTCCCGCGGCCAGCGTGTCGCGGTGGTCGAGGTGGGCGATACCTTTGCCGATAAGGGCCAGGGCCGCTTCACCCTGCCGGTGGAATCCGACCGCGAGGGTTATGAGATGCTGCTGGCCGCGCTGGTCGGGCAGGAGATGGCGCCGGATCGCATCCTGCATCTGTGGTCGGTGACGCAGGGCGCGCGTTTCCGCCCCGGCTCCAGCCTGCTCAACAGCCAGTTGGAGCGCGGTTTCTTCGGCCTGCTGCATCTGGCGCAGGCCATCGGTGCCGAACTGCCGGATGCAAAGCTGGAAGTGATCGCGGTCTGCAACGACGCGCTGCGCGTGGCGGACGAGCCCGCGCCGGTGCCCGAAAAGGCCACCGCCACCGGGCCGATCCGCGTCATGCCGCATGAGATGCCGAACGTCCGCGCCCGGCTGGTGGATGTGCGTCTGCCGGCGAAAGGTCTGGACGCGCTGGCCGCCAACCTGCTGGAAGAGGCGCTGGCCCCCTCGGGCGCCGCCGTCGCCGCATGGCGCGACGGGCGCCGCTTTGAGCAAAGCCTTGAAAAGGTTGCGTTGACGGATGACGGCATGGCCGCCATCCCGCAGGGCGCCGCCTGCCTGATCACCGGCGGTTTCGGCGGCATCGGCCAGGCCATCGCGCGCGAACTGGCGCAGCGGGGCGGGGCGAAGCTGGCGCTGACCACGCGCGGCCGGGTGGATTCGCCCGCCGTCGCCGCCTCGGTGCGACAGTTGGAATCGCTGGGGGCCGAGGTGCTGGCGATCCGCGCCGACGTGACCTCGCCCGAGGACATGGCCCGGGCCGTGGCCGAGACGCGGGCGCGCTTCGGCCTTCTCGACGTGGTGCTGCATGCGGCCGGCGTGATCCGCGACAGCCTGATCGCGGCCAAGACCGACGACGAGGCCTGGGACGTGCTGGCGCCGAAGCTGTTGGGCACCCGCGCGCTGGCCCAGGCGCTGGACGAGAATCCGGTCGGGCTGACGGTGCTGTTTTCCTCGACCTCTTCGGTGATCGCGCCGGCGGGGCAGGCGGATTACGTCGCCGCCAACGAATACCTGAACGCGGTGGCGCGCTCGGCGCCGCCGGCCTTGGGCCGGGTGGTCGCGGTCAACTGGGGCGTCTGGGCCGATGCCGGCATGGCGGCGCGGGCGATGGGGCTCGACACCGCCTCGGCCGTGGCGGTGCCGCAGGGTCGGCCGCTTCTGGACGAAAGCCTGCCTATGCCGGGCGGACGCGAGTTCCGCACCGCGCTGAAGGTGCAGGACTGGATCATCGGCGGCCACAAGACCGCCGCCGGCCAGGCGCTGATGCCCGGCACCGGCTGGATCGAACTGGTCGCCGAGGCGGCGCTGGAATGCGGGCTGAGCCTGCCGCTGGCGATCCGCGACCTGGAATTCCGCCGCCCGGTTCTGGTCTCGGACACCGCGCTGGTCAGCACCCGCGTCTCGCCCGAGGGCGATGCGATGCGCATCGAGATCCTGGACGATCCGCAGGGCGAGCCGAATGTCTCGGCGCTGGTCGCCGGATTGCCCGAGGCGGCGCCCGAGGCGCTGCAACCCGCCGGCGGCTGGGACCGGGACGGGCAGGGTGCGGCCATCCCCTCGGCGCAGGAAGGCCGGATGGCTTTCGGCCCGCGCTGGAAGGTGCTGCGCCGTTTCCGCATCACCGGCGACGAGGGCGTGGCGGAGCTGTCGCTCGACCCCGAATTCGCCGCCGAGGCCGGGGAATGGCTGGCGCATCCGGCGCTTCTGGACATCGCCACCGGCTGGGCCATGCAGCTGATCAAGGGCTGGACGCCCGAGCATCTCTGGGTGCCGATGGGCTATGGCTCGATCCGGCTTTACGCGCCCTTGCCGGCGCAGGTCACCAGCCGCATCCGCAATGCCGGGGAGAACACCGACGCGCAGGGCATGGCGCAATTCGACATCGTGCTGGCGGCGCCGGACGGCGGGGTTGTCGCGGAAATCAAGGGCTTTGCGCTGCGCAAGCTGGCGGCGGCGATTTCCGCCACGCCCGCGCGCAGCCAGCCGCCGCGCAGCCTGTCCCCGGCCGAGCGTCGCCTGCATCACAACATCAGCCAGGGCATCCCCGCCGCCATCGGCCCGGCGATGCTGAGCCGGGCGATCTCGACCGGGCTTTCGCAGGTCTATGTCTCGTCTCTGGCGCTGCCCGCGCTGATCGCCGAGGCCGGCGTGACCGAGGATGCTGCGCCCGCCGAGGGCGGCTTCGAGCGTCCCGACCTCGACAGCGATTTCGTCGCGCCGGCGCCGGGCATCCAGGCCGAACTGGCGGCGATCTGGTCCGAACTCCTGGGCATCGCCCAGGTCGGCGCCGCCGACAGCTTCTTCGACCTTGGCGGCCATTCGCTGATCGCGGTGCGCATGTTCGGCCAGTTGCGCAAGAAATTCGGCGTGGACCTGCCGATCTCGACGCTTTTCGAGGCGCCGACCATTGCCCAACTGGCCGCATTGGTCGAGGAACGCACCGGCCCGCGCGAACTGGTCTCGCCCGATAATGTGCGCGAATTGCCGGTCTCGGCCCGGCCTCGCTTCCGCTTCCTCGTCGATATGGGCGGGCGGGGCGATGGCACGCCCTTCTTCATGGTCGCCGGCATGTTCGGCAATATCATGAACCTGCGCCAGCTGGCGCAGCGGCTGGGGCCGGATCGCCGCTTCTGGGGCATCCAGGCGCGCGGCCTTCTGGGCGACGACAAGCCGCATGAGGATCTGGCCGAAGCCGCCCGCGACTATATCGAGGAACTGCGCCAGGTGCAGCCCGAGGGTCCCTATCTGATCGGCGGTTTCTCGGGCGGCGGGCTGACGGCCTATGAGATGGCGCGGCAGTTGCGCGCGGCGGGCGAGGAGGTGGCGATGCTGGTCATGCTCGACACGCCCTTGCCGCTGCGCGAGCCGGTCGGCCGCAAGGACCGGCTGATGATCCGCCTGGGCGAGCTGCGCGAAGGCGGGCCGGGCTTCGTCTGGAAATGGCTGCGCGACCGCGTGGCCTATGAGTTCCGGCGCCGCAGCAAGGCCAAGGCGGTCGAGGCCGAGGTCGGCGCGCAGGCGACCGGCGCCTTCCACGACCTGGCCATCGAGGCGGCCTTCCTCGCGGCGCTGCCCAAGATGCGGCTGTCGGTCTGGGCCGGGCCGGTGGTGATGTTCCGCCCGCCGCTGGACAAGCGCTGGAAGGTGACGGCCGGGCGCTGGATCAATTCCGGGCGCGATTATGTCGTCGAGGATAACGGCTGGACGCCCTGGATGCCCGATTTGCGGGTGATCGAGGTGCCGGGCGACCACGATTCGATGGTGCTGGAGCCGAACGTGCGCCGCCTTGCCTCGGTCCTGCGCGAGATCCTGCGCGATGCCGATGCGGACGCCCCGGCCGGGATCAAGGCGGCGGAGTGACCATGGAACCCCGTGCAACCCCGCCCAGCGTCCATGTCGTCGTGCTCAATTGGCGCACGCCAGAGATGTCCTTGCAGGCCGCCGAGGCCGCATTGCGCGAAATGCAGGGAATCGATGGCGGGCTGACCATCGTGGACAACGATTCCGGCGACGGCAGCTATGAGGCGATGCAGGCCGGGGCGCAGGCGCGCGGCTGGCCTTCGGATCGCGTCGCGGTGGTGCAATCGGGCTGGAACGGCGGCTTCGGCGCCGGCAACAACCACGGCATCCGCCTGGGCCTGCCGGACGGGCGCCGCGCCGACCTGGTCTATCTGCTGAATTCGGACGCGATTCCGCAGCCCGGCGCGATCCGGGCGCTGGTCGATTACCTGGGCGCGCATCCGCAGGCCGGGATCGCCTGCTCGCGCCTGCGCGGCACCGACGATCTGCCGCACAGCTCCGCCTTTCGCTTTCCCAGCGCCCTGAGCGAGTTCGAGGCGACCAGCCGCACCGGCCCCATCTCGCGCCTGCTGCGGCGCAGGATCGTGGCGCTGCCGCAGCCCGAGGCATCGGGTCGCGTCGACTGGTCGGCGGGGGCCTCGATGATGATCCGCATGGAGGTGCTGGACCGCATCGGCCTCTTCGACGAGGGGTTCTTTCTTTACTACGAAGAGACAGACCTGTGCCGCCGTGCGGCGCAGGCGGGCTGGCAGACCCATTACGTCGTCGAAAGCCTGGTGCTGCATATCGGTTCGGTCAGCACCGGCATGAAGGAATGGAAGCGCGCGCCGGATTACTGGTACGATTCGCGCCGGCGCTATTTCGAGAAACATCATGGGCGGCTGGGTGCGCTTTGGGCCACGGTCGCACATCTGGGGGGCGTGGGGGTGTTCAGCCTGCGCTGCCTGTTGTCGGGGCGCAAGCCGGACGGGCCGCCGGGCCATCTGGCACAGCTGATGCGCCACGCCTTTCGTTCGCAACCAAAGCCCGTTCATGTTGAAAAGGGTAAGCCATGACGCAATTTTCCGCGATTCTGGTGGGTAACGAATCCCTGCTGCGCCATGCGGCCGAGACGCTGCTGGCGCGCGGGCATCGCATCGCCGCCGTGGTGACGCGCAATCCCGACCTGCGCGACTGGGCGCAGGGCGCGGGGCTGGCGGTCGAGGATCAGGACGCGCCCATGGCCCCGGATGCTCCGTCTGCCGACTGGCTCTTCAGCGTCGCCAACCTGTCGATTCTGCGCCCCGAGATGCTGGCGCGCGGCCGGCTTGGCGCGATCAATTTCCATGACGGGCCTTTGCCGAAACTGGCGGGGCTGAACGCCCCGGTCTGGGCGATCATCGGCGACGAGCCGCAGCACGGCATCACCTGGCACATGATCGAGGGCGGGGTGGACGAGGGTGACATCCTGACCCAGCGCCTGTTCGAGATCCGCCCCGACGATACCGCGCTGACCCTGAATGCGCGCTGCTTTGCCCGCGGCGCCGAAAGCTTTGCCGATGTGGTGGCGCAGCTTGAGGGCGCCGGGCCGCAGCGGGTCAGGCAGGACCTGTCGCTTCGCAGTTATGTCGGCCGCGACAAGCGTCCCGAAGCCGCGGTGGTGCTGGATTTTACGCAACCCGCCGCGCGGATCGGCGCGCTGGTGCGCGGTCTCGACCATGGCGGCTACTGGAACCCGCTGGCCATGCCCAAGGTGGCGCTGGCCGATAGCGTGTTGCTGGTCACGGGCTTCGAGGGGGTCGAGCCCGCCAGCGCCCCGCCCGGCACGGTGCTGTCCCATGACGGTGCCTCGGCGCTGATCGCGGCGGCGGATGGGGCGGTAAGGCTACAGTTCGCCGGCGCGCTGCCGCCGGTCGGCGCGGTGGTTCCGGCGCTTTCCGCCGAGGAACGTGCGCATCTGACCGCCTTGGGCGAGCAGGCCGCGAAGCATGACGGTTTCTGGCGCGCGCGGCTGGCGCGGATGAACCCGGCGGTGCTGCCGGGCGAGGATTCGGGTTCGATCCGGCGCGTGCAACTGATGCCCGGCGCCGCGCCCGAGCGGATCGCGCTGGCGGCCGCGCTGCTGGCGCGGCTGGCGGGGCAGGCCGGGTTCGATCTGGCGCTGCGACCCCAGGGCCGGCCCGAGGCGGCGGGGATCGTCGCCGATTGGCAGCCGCTGGCCATCGAGGCGGCGGGCCACCGGACCCTGGCCGATCTGGGGCAGGCGCTGGCCGGGCAGATCGCCGATCAGGCGAAGCGCGGCTTTTTCATGGCCGACCTGCTGCATCGCGCGCCCGAACTGCGCGACATGGCGGTGCCGGATCTGGCGATCAGTCTTGATGCCCGCGGCCCGGTCAAGGGCGCGGCGCTGACCGTGACCCTGTCCGAAAACGGTGCCTGGCTGGACCATGATCCGGCTCGGGTCACGTCCGCGCAGGCGCAGCGGCTGGCCCGCGCGCTGGACGGGGGCCTGGCGCTGCCCGGCGCCACGGCGTTGCGCGACATCCCCCTGATGGACGCGGGCGAGCGCGAGGAGTTGCTGGTCGCCCGCAACGCCACGCAGGTGGACGTGCGGCTGGCCTGCATCCACGAATTGATCGCCGAGATGGCCGGGGCCGACCCGGATGCCGTGGCGCTGGCCTTCGAGGATCGCACGCTGACCCGCGGCCAGCTTGACCGCGCGGCGAATGCGCTGGCGGCGAAGCTGGTGCAGATGGGCGTCGGCCCGGACCAGCCGGTCGGGCTGTTTGCCCGTCGTTCGCCTGAACTGGTGATCGGGGCGCTGGCGATCTGGAAGGCCGGCGGCGCCTATGTGCCGCTGGACCCGGACTACCCCGCCGACCGCATCGAGCTTTATATCGAGGACAGCGGCGCCGGGGTGGTGCTGGTGCAGGACGGCCTTGCCGACCGGCTGCCTGCGCATGGCGCGCAGGTGGTGACCATCCCGACCGACCTGCCGCATGGCATGGTGGCGGCGCCGGTCAGTGCGGTCGGGCCGCAGAACCTGGCCTATCTGATCTATACCTCGGGCTCGACCGGGCGGCCCAAGGGGGTGATGGTCGAGCATCGCAACGTGGCGAACTTCTTTGCCGGCATGGATGCGGTGATCCCGCACCAGCAGGGCGATGCCTGGCTGGCGGTGACGAGCCTTTCGTTCGACATCTCGGTGCTCGAGATATTCTGGTCGCTGGCGCGCGGATTGCGGTTGGTGATCGCGGGCGAGGAATCGCGGCTGGCGGTGTCCTCGGCGCCGACCCAGCCGCGCCGCGAGGTTTCGGGCGGCATGGATTTCAGCCTGTTCTACTGGGGCAACGACGACGGTCCCGGCCCGAAGAAATACCAGCTTCTGCTGGAGGGCGCGCGTTTCGCCGATCAGAACGGCTTTGTCGCGGTCTATACGCCGGAACGGCATTTCCACGCCTTCGGCGGACCCTATCCGAACCCGGCGGTTTCGGGCGCGGCGGTTGCGGCGGTCACGAAAAACGTCGCCGTCCGCGCCGGCAGTTGCGTGCTGCCATTGCATCACCCGGCCCGCGTGGCCGAGGAATGGGCGGTGATCGACAACCTGACCTCGGGGCGGGCGGGGCTGGCCATCGCCTCGGGCTGGCAGCCGGACGATTTCGTGCTGCGCCCCGAGAACGCGCCGCCGAACAACAAGGCGGCGCTGGCCGAGGGCGTGGACCAGTTGCGCCGGCTGTGGCGCGGCGAGGCGGTGGAGTTCCCGCGCAAGGACGGCAGCCTGTTCGGCGTGGTGACGCAGCCGCGTCCGGTGCAAAGGGAACTGCCGCTGTGGATGACCGTCGCCGGCAACCCCGAGACCTGGGTCGAGGCCGGGCGGCTGGGCATGAACGTGCTGACCCACCTGCTGGGGCAGAGCATCGATACGGTGGAAAGCCGCATCAAGGACTATCACGCGGCGCTGCGCGAGGCCGGCCATGATCCGGCGCGCTTTACCGTCACGCTGATGCTGCACACCTGCCTGGCCGATGATCGCGAGACGGCGCGCGAGATCGCTCGCGAGCCGATGAAGAACTACCTGAAAAGCGCCGCGGCGCTGGTCAAGCAATATGCCTGGGACTTTCCGGCCTTTCGCCGTCCGGCGGGCATGACCAACCCGATGGCCATCGACCTGGGTTCGCTGTCCGAAGAGGAACTGGATGGCATCCTGGAATTCGCCTTCCTGCGCTATTTCGAGGATTCCGGCCTTTTCGGCTCCATCGAGGATGGCATCGCCCGGGTCGAGCAACTGAAGGCCATCGGCGTGGGCGAGATCGCCTGCCTGATCGACTATGGCATCGCACCCGAGCAGGTCATGGCCGGTTTCCCGCTGCTGGCGCGGCTGCGGGCCCAGGTGAACCCGCATGGCGCGGAACCCGAGGACGGCGATTTCTCGATCGCCGCGCAGATCCGGCGCTGGAAGGTGACGCATCTGCAATGCACCCCCAGCATGGCGCGGATCCTGGTCTCGGACCCGCAGGTCGCGGCGGCGATGGCGGGGCTGAAATGCGTGATGGTCGGCGGCGAGGCGCTGCCGCCCTCGCTGCTCTCCGAGATCAAGGCGGCGACGCGCGCGCGGGTGCTCAACATGTATGGCCCGACCGAGACGACGATCTGGTCCACGGTGGCCGACCTGTCCGATGGCGCAGAGGTGACGCTGGGCCGGCCGATCGCCAATACCCAGGTCTATGTGCTGGACGGCGACGGCGTGCCGGTGCCCCCCGGCGCGCAGGGCGAGCTTTGGATCGGCGGTCATGGCGTTGCGCGGGGCTATTGGCGGCGCGATGACCTGACGGCGGCGGCCTTCCGGCCCGATCCCTTCGTGCCCGCGGATCGTGCCGCGCCTTGGGGCGCGCGCATGTATCGCACCGGCGATCTGGTGCGTTGGCGCGAGGATGGCGGGCTGGACTATATCGGCCGGGCCGATCACCAGGTAAAGCTGCGCGGTTTCCGCATCGAACTGGGCGAGATCGAGGCGCAACTGGCGGCCCTGCCCGGCGTGCGCGAGGCGGTGGCGCTGGTGCGCGAGGACACGCCCGGCGACAAGCGGCTGGTGGCCTATGTCACCGGGGCTGGCGATCTGTGCGAAAAGGCGCTGCGCGAGGCGCTGGTCGCGCATCTGCCGGCGCATATGGTGCCGGGGCGGATCGTGCGGCTGGAAAAGATGCCGCTGACCCCGAACCGCAAGATCGACCGCAAGCATCTGCCGGTGCCGGGGACTGTCGCCCTGGTCCCGACCGCGGCTGCTCCGGCGGCCGTCGAGACCGCCACCGCTGCCGCAAATGCCGCTCCGACCGAGGATCTGGCGCAGGCGGTGCAGGCGCTCTGGTCCGAGGTGCTGGGCGTGGAGCAGATCGGCCCGCGCGACAATTTCTTTGCGCTGGGCGGGCATTCGCTGCTGGCGATCCAGCTGCACCGGACCATGCGCGACCGGCTGGCGCTGCCGCGGCTGGGGGTGACGGATATCTTCCGCTTCCCGGTCATGGCGGACTTCCTGAAGCATGTCGCCTCGCTGGCGCCGGCGAACAGCACCGCGCCGGCGGCGCCCGTCGCTGCGCCGGTGGCCGCCGCTCCGGCGATGGCGCCCGAGCCGGCTCTGGCGGCCGACGATGCCATGGCCCGGCGCCGGGCCTTGCGGGCGCAGTTGCGCGGCGCGCGGTGAGCGGCGCCAAGGCGCTGGACGCGCTGGCGCGGCGCCTGCTGCCTGCGGGCTACGGCTGTGCGGTGCTGCCGCTTGCGGCCGAACCCGCGCCGCTTTTGCCCGAGGAGGCCGGAGCCATCGCCCGCGCCGTCCCGAAACGGCGGCGCGAATTCGCCTTGGGTCGCATGGCCTTGCGGGCGGCGATCCGTCAGGCCGGGCACGACCTGCCGGCGACGCGCCCCATTGCGGCACGGGCCGACCGCCAGCCCGACCTGCCGCCGGGCATCCGCGCCAGCCTGTCGCATGGTGGCGATTACTGCATCGCCATCGCCGCCCCGCCGGGGGGCGCAAGCGTCGGGATCGATCTGGAGCCCTGCGACCGTTCCGTTCCCGAAGGTCTGGCCGAGACCATCATGCCCTTCCGCCTGCGCGGCCCCAAGGATGCCTTGCTGGCCTTTTGCGCCAAGGAAGCGATGTTCAAGGCGCAATATCCGCTGACCGGGCGGATGCTGGATTTCCGCGCGGTGCCGGCGGTGATCGGGCCCCGTCGCTTTCGCGCCTGCATGGGCGACCGGCTGATCGGCGGGCGCTGGGGGCAGGCGGCAGGCTATTGGCTGGCGCTCAGCCTGTGGAGCGGCTGAACAGCGCGGCCAGCCGCCGGGCGGATTCGCGGATGTCGTGGCGTTCCGCCACGCGGGCGCGGGCCGAGGCACCCATGCGCTCCAGCGTCTCGTGGTCGGTTTCGGAGGCTTGCAGCATGGTCTCGGCCAGCGCCCCGGCATCGCCGGCGGGGACCAGCCAGCCCTCTTGCCCGGGGCGGACCAGTTCGGGGATGCCGGCGATATAGGTGGCGATCACCGGACGGGCGCAGGCCATGGCTTCCATGATGACCACCGGCAGGCCCTCGGCAAAGCTGGGGGTGACCAGCGCATGGGCTGCGTCCATAGCGGCGCGGACGCCGGCCTCGTCCTGCCAGCCGAGCAGGTGGACGGCCCCGCCCATGCCCTCGGCCGCGATCAGCGCCTCGATCTGCGGGCGCAGTTCTCCGTCGCCGACCAGCGACAGGCGCAGCCGGGGGTCGCGGCGCCATGCCAGGGCAAAGGCGCGGATCAAGAGGCCGAAGCCCTTCTGCTCGGCGAAACGGCCGACGGCGACCATGTGGAACGGACCCTGCGGCAGGGGGGACGGCTCGGCCCAGCGGTTCAGGTCCAGCCCGCAATGCACGACCCGGATCTTTTCCCAATCCCCGGCCTCGGCCCAGCGACCGATCTGCGAGCGGCCATAGCTGCTGACGGCGACGCAGAATTCGGCCAGCGCCAGTTTTCCGCCCAGGTCCAGCGCCAGGGTATTGTCGAATTCCTCTGGTCCGTGAACCGTGAAGCTGAAGCGCGGACCGCCCAGCAGGCGCGAATAGGCGGCGACCCTGGCCGAATTCGTGCCGAAATGCGCGTGGATATGCGCCAGCCCCAGCGCCTGCGCACGGCCGGCGATGCGCGCGCCCTCGGCCAGGTAGATCAACTGCCGGGCAAGGCTGGATTCCCCGGCCCGGGCCCGGCGGCGGGCCAGCCGCAGGGCTGCCGCGAATTGCGCAGGTTTTGCAAGCGCCTGCCGGTAAAGATCCGCCAGAAGCCGCCTGGCCCCAGCTTCAAGCACCCGCTCGGTCCGGGCATGCTCGGCCAGGTCCGCAGGATCGGTCAGCGCGCCCTTGTCCCCGCGCATGGCGAATCGGTGGATTTCGAAACCCTCGCCCTCGAGCGCGGCGATCTCGCGCCGGATGAAGCTGTGCGAGGGGCGAGGGTAAGTATTGATCAAATAACCGATTCGCAAGGAGGGTATCCCCTATCCAGGAAGAAAAGCTGGCGCACCGCTATATTGCCCGGTCATTTCGGCTGGTTGGCGCCTATTTTTGCCCAACAATGGGCGAATATGCAGCATGCCCACAGGACGGACTAAAGTTTGTCTAGCGATTCCGGGTTTCTTTGGCACTATTGATCTGAGCACATGTGCATTTGTGGAGAAAGCCTCTGACTGGCATCCTGACCATTGGTGTCGCAGTCGCGTTGGCCAGCGTGCTGATCGGGCTTGCCGCCTTCGATCTGTCGTTCTGGGTTGCGCTGCTGGTCTATGTCGTCAGCGGCACGGCTGCCACGCTTTTCGTCGCCTGGCGGCGCTTCAGGTGTGTCGAGCGGCATGAGATGCGGCCAGGCCGCACCGCTCAGTAGCCGGTGCAGCGCAGCACCACGCCCACGGTCCTGGCGATGATCCCGACATCGCCCCTGAGGCTCAGGTCGGCAGCATAGCGGGCGTCGAAGGTGGCGCGAGCCGCGAAGGTGCTGTCGTTGCGATCCGAGATCTGCCACAGGCCGGTCACGCCCGGCCGCAGGTGATAGTAATCGGCCCCCGGGTAAAGCGGCGCCTGCTCGATCATCATCGGCCGCGGGCCGACGATGCTCATGTCGCCGCGCAGCACGTTCCACAGCTGCGGAAGTTCGTCCAGCGAGGTCTTGCGCAGGAAGCGGCCGGTCGCGGTGATCCGCGGATCGTTCTTCAGCTTCTGCGTCAGGTCCCATTCCGCCTTGGCCTCGGGGTTGGCGGCCAGGTATTCCGCCAGCCGCTTGTCGGCATCCTCGACCATGGTGCGCAGCTTCCACAGCCGGAAGCTGCGGCCGGAACGGCCGACCCGCAACTGGGTGTAGAAGGGCTTCTCTCCATGCCACCAGATGACGAGCGCAAGGATCAGCACCACGGTCAGCACGATCGGCGCCGCCAGCAGCACGGCGGTCACGTCCAGCGGCCGCTTGCCGAAGCGGGCGTAGAGGGACCGGACTCCGGCAGGCTTGATGGTGTTTTCATGGGGGGCTGATTGCAGCACCGAGTCGAACGTCTCTATATCGAAATCCGTGGTGTGCCGCATTTGAAAACCTGCCCTCATCACTACTAGGGCAGTATAGCTTTGCATTTGAATAAAACTAGAACGAATTCTCACACTGACCAAAAGTATAGGTTCTTTTAAAAACAATATCTTACAGTAACTTCCCCAAGGGAAGACCGAGGCGGGAGCGGGGCGGTCATATTGGGCAAAATTCGTTTCCCCGTCATAACTGCCGTCAATTCGGTTGTCTGGAATTTATATTGGCAACTGCTGGTTGAATTGAGTGGATTCCGCAATGCGGGAATGCCATGCTTGCGAAAGCCAATTCGCAATCGAGGGTTGTTCATATGACCGGGGTCATGCAATTTTTAATTGAAAGCGTCTCGGCTTTCTATATCGGGCACAGTCTCGTCAGCCCGACGCTTCCCGGCATGATGAAGCACTTGCTGGAAGAGCCGGTCGAGATGCAGATCCTCAACGGCGCCCCGCTGGAGGTGCAGTGGAAGGAGGCCGGTCACGCCCAGGGGGTGAACGGGCGCGAATGGCTGCCGGGTCACGCCGTGGAGGCGCTGGTCATCACCGAGCGCGTGCCGCTGGCACCGGCGCTGGAGTATCACGACAGCCTCGGCTACGCCACGAAATGGGTCGATCTGGCACGGCAGTCCAACCCGGATGTGAAGCCCTATCTCTACCAGACCTGGGACTATATCGAACCGGGTCCGACCAAGCCCTGGCGCGACCGGATCGTCGCGGACCTGCCGTTGTGGCGGTCGATCGTCGACCATGTGAACCGCGATCTGCCCCAGGGGGCCGAGCCGATGCGGCTGGTCCCGGCCGGGCTGGGAATGGTGCGGCTGCACGACGCCATCGAAGCCGGCGACATTCCTGGCGCCGGCTCGATCCGCGACTTCTTCGATGACGACATTCATCCGTCCGAGGCGAGGGGACACTATTATATCGCCATGATCCACTACGCGACGCTGACCGGGAAAAGCCCTGTCGGGCTGACCAACCAGATCCCCGGCGACGGCGGCCCCTATCCCGCGGTGCCGAAGGACCAGGCGGCCGCGCTTCAGGAGCTTGCCTGGCAGGTGGCGCAAGAGTTCGGCGGCAGCTAGCGCCCGCGCGCCCAGCCTTGCCGGTTGCGCCCCAGCCGCACGGCCAGCGCGACGGCGGCATAGGCGGCAAAGCCCAGCGGATCGGCGGCGGCAAGCCGCACGAGTTCTGCCTTGCCGGGGCGGACATGGCCTTGGCGCGGGGGCAGTTCCGGGAACAGCCGGGCGATCTCGGCCACGCCCTGATCCTGGCGCCGGCGCACCCGCACCAGCGGCGAGAAGCCCTCGACCAGGGGCCACTCATAGGGCTCGTCGACCAGGAAACGCTCGGTTTCCGTGAATTGCAGCCGGACGAAGGTGTCGTCCGAGATGACCGGCGGGAATGCCCCCCAGCGTGCGCGCCCGGCCTCGTTGACCGCAAACAGCCCGGCGCCTGTGACGCCTTGGGCCACGAAGGGCAGCTTTTGCCAGAACCGGGCATAGGCACGCGACAGGGCGCTGCGGGCCGGGGCGACGACCAGCCGCCCGCCGGCATAGCGCGGCTGCGGCACGTCCAGCACGCGCATGATCCCCGACAAAAGCCGCGGCGTCATGCGGATGTCGGCGTCCAGATACAGCCGCGCGCCCGGGCCGGCGCAGGAATCGCCATGGTTCAGCGCGCCGATCTTGCCGCCCTGCGCCAGTTCCTCGACCCGCAGATGCCAGCCCCGCGCGGCAAAAGCGGGCGCATGGGTGCGTGCGCGTGCGGCGGTGTCGTCGGTGCAGCCGTTGGCGACCAGGATCAGCTCGACCGGCCCCTGGTGATCCTGGGCCAGGACGCTGTCGAGGCAGGCTTCGATATAGCCGGCCTCGTCATGGGCCGGCAGGATGATGGTGCAGGGCGTCATCGGGCGGTCACCGGGCTTGCGGACCGGCCGCGGCCGAATCGCACGGCGCGGCAATCACAGGTTGAGGCGCCCGCCAGGGTGACTGCCCGGCCGGCTATGAGGAATCGGCCACGCGACACGGGGAAATGCGGCGCATCGTCGGAATCGGGCGTGTTTTCGGTTGTCGCGTTCATGGCGAGGACGCTACCATGACGCTGCCGGGAAAGTCATCGGCAGGCCGCCGCCCCTGGGGCGGCGCCATTTCACCAGAGGCAGAGGGGCCACAGGTTTGACGCCCGCGAAAGGGAACGACCCGGACAGGACGCCGGCAGGATCGGCTGCGCCCGATGCGACGCGCGGTCGCGTATCGAGCAAGTTCATTCGGCGCGAGGCGGCGCTGGCCGCCTCGGATGCGAAACATGCCAAGGTCAGCGCCCAGCGTTTTTCGCTGCTGCGCACCCGCATCCTGCGCGAGATGCGCAGCCGCGGCTGGAGCAGGTTGGCCGTGGTTCCGGTGACGCCGGGCGCCGGCGGCACTTTTGTCGCGGTGAACCTGGCGCTGGCGCTGGCACGCCAGCCGCATACGCAGGTGGCGCTGATCGACCTCGACCTGGGCGGTCCCAGCGTGGCCGGCCAGCTTGGCATTCCGGGCTGCGCCTCGGTTTCGGCCGCGCTGCGCGAGGGCGGCGATCTGGACCCGCTGGTCTCGCGGGTGGACGAGGTGCCGAACCTGTCGGTGCTGGCCCCGGAGCGGGCCGAGCCCGGCGCGGCCGAGCTTTTGCAGGACGAGGCATTGGCCCGGGCCATGCTGCGGCTGCACGACAGTCACCCCGCTGAGATCGCCGTCATCGACACCGCCGCGCTTCTGGGCGAGGATGCGGCGCTGGCGGCCCTGCCGCTGGCCGACGCGCTGCTGCTGGTCGCCGACGGGCGCCGCGGCACCGCCGCCGACATGGCGGAATGCGAGCGGTTGCTGGTCGGCATGCCGCCGGTGATGGGCGTGGTCCTCAACAAGTCGGAAGACTGAGCAGAGAGAGACAGGGTTCAAGATTTGGGACCGATTCAATCCTTGCAGGATCTGATCTCGATGATCTGGCGGCGGTTGCCGCTGGTGCTGACGATCATGGTCCTGGGCGTGCTGATTTCCTTTTACCTGATCATTTCCTCGCCCCGCATCTATCAGGCCTCGGCGGTCATCCAGCTGGACATGCCGGCCGCCATCGACCAGGGCAGCGACAGCTCGCTGCCCGCCTCGCGCCGGGTGCAGTTGATCGAGCAGCGCCTGATGGCGCGCGCCAACCTGCGCGAGGTGATCCAGCGGCTGGGGCTTTTCGCCGATACCCAGCTCAGCGAGACCGAAAAGCTGGGCGCGCTGCGCAGCTCGACCCGGATCGAAAGCATCACCGCCCCCGGCGTCTCGGTCGAGTCCCGCATGTCGCTGGCCGCCATCGTCATCACCGCCCAGGCCGAGACGCCGGCCACCGCGGCCGCCATCGCCAACGACTTTGCCGACAGCGTGGTGAACCGCGACCGCGAGAACCGCCAGCTGCGCATGCTGGAATCGCAGGAATATCTGCGCAACGAAGAACGCCGCCTGAACGAGCAGCTTTCCGAGCAGGAGCGGCAGGCGGTCGAGTTCAGCGCCCGCAACGAGGATTCGCTGCCCAGCTCGCAGGAGTTCCTGCAAACCGAACTGGCGCAGCTGACCGAGATGGAGACGGCGCTGGACCGCGACATCATGACCTTGCAGCGCGAGCGGCTGTCGCTGGAGGCGGGGGGCCTGGCGACCGAGACGCGGCCCTCGGCCTCGCTGGTGCAGCAGATCCGCTCGGCCGAGGTCGAGCTGGCGCAGGCGCGCCGGACCCTGTCGCCCGACCATCCCGAGATCAAGCGGCTGGAAGGGACGCTTGAGCGGCTGAACAGCGGCGTCGCTAGCGGCGGCTCGGACGTGATCCGCCGCCAGGCCGAGCTGATCGACGCCCAACTGGCCAAGCTGAACGAACAAAAGGCCGGGATCACCATCCGCCGGACCGAGATCGACCATGCCCGCGCCCGTGCGCCCGAGGTCAGCCGCGAGCTTGAGGCCATGACCCGCCAGCAGCGCCGCCTGCAGGACCGCTATAACGAGATCTCGCGCCAGCTGGCCCAGGTCGAGACCCAGCAGATGCTGATGGAAAACGACCAGGCCGAGCGTTTCGTGCTGCTGGAACGCGCCCTGCCGCCGGAATATCCCGCCATGTCGAACCGCAAGAAAAGCGCGGTGATGGGGGCAGGGGCCAGCATGGGCCTGGCTCTGGCGGTGGCCTTTGTCCTGGAGCTGCTCAATCCCGTCCTGCGCCGCGGCGACCAGTTCACCCGCGTCACCGGCACCCGGCCGGTGGTGTCGCTGCCCTACCGGCTGACGGCGGCCGATCTGCGCAAGCGCCGGCTGCGCAACATCTACATGATCCTGCTGCTGGTGCTGGGCGTCTTCATCGCCCTGTGGCTGATCGGCCAGATCCCCGGCCTGCCTTCGCCCGGCGTGGTCAGCATGCCGACCGACGGGATGGGCTGATGAGCCGGCAGGATGGCAGCGACACCGCAGCCGCGGCCTCGGCTCCGGGCAAGAGCATCGCGTCGCGGGCATTGGGCAGCGGCGCATGGTCCATGGCCAATTTCGGGCTGGGCCAGATCATGCGGCTGGGGTCCAACCTGGTCCTGACCCGCATCCTCAGCCCCGACGATTTCGGCCTGATGGCGCTGGTCACCAGCTTCCTGATCGGCCTGACCATGTTCAGCGACATGGGCTTCGGCCCCTCGATCATGCAGAGCAAGCGCGGCGACGACCCGGATTTCCTCGACACGATCTGGACGCTCAAGATCATCCGCGGCTTCCTGATCTTCGGAGCGGCCATGCTCATGGCCTGGCCGCTGGCGGTCTTTTACGACGCGCCGCTTTTCGGCTGGGTGTTCCCGGTGGCGGCCAGCTCGATGATCGTGGGGGGCTTTTTCCCCACGCGCATCGACACCGCCGCGCGCCACCTGCAACTGGGCCGGCTGACTGTGATCGAGCTTTGCAACCAGCTTGTCGGCATTCTGCTGACCATCGCCGCGGCGCTGATCCTGCAATCGGTCTGGGCGCTGGTCTGGGGCAACGTGCTGGGCGCCTTTGCCCAGCTTCTGATGTTCCGGCTGTTCCTGCCCGGGCACCGCAACCGGCTGCGGATGGAGCCCGAGGCCCGCGCCGAGGTGATGAAGTTCGGCAAATGGATCTTTTTCAGCACCATCTGCGGTTTCCTGCTGTTCCAGGGCGACCGCATCATCCTGGGCCGGGTGCTGAGCCTGAACCAGCTGGGCATCTACAATATCGGCCTGTTCCTGGCGACGGTGCCGGCCATGCTGGGCTCGGCCATCGCCGGGCGGCTGTTCATCCCGATCTATCGCCAGCACCCGCCCGCCGAAAGCGCCGGGAACGCCCGCATCCTGGCGCGCACCCGCGCCGGGCTGACGGCGTTGCTGCTGGTGGTGGCGGTGGTGCTGGCCTGGGCCGGCCCGCCGCTGGTCGAACTGCTCTACGATCCGCGCTACGCGGCGGCGGGCGGCATCCTGGTCGCCATCGCCTGCATCCAGATGCTGCAAGTCATCCCGATCAGCTATGAGCAGGCGGCGCTGGCGGCCGGGGATTCGCGCGGCTTCTTCGTCATGCAATCCTCGCGCGCGGCGATCTATTTCGCGCTGGTCGCCAGCGGGGCGGTGCTTTACGGCCTGCCGGGGCTGTTGATCGGCCAGGCATTGTCGCAGGTGCTATGCTATCCGGTGACGGTCTGGATCGCGCGCCGCCATGGCAGCTGGGATCCGCGCCACGACCTGATCGCCGGCGTGGTTGCTCTGGTCGCGGCGGCGACCGCGCTGAGCGGGCATCGCGATGCGGTTCTGGCCGCCATGACCCCCTGACGCCGCCGCCGGGTGATTTTACCCCTTTCGGTTCGGCTGGCCCTGACGCTATTGCTGCGGGACGTCACGAGGAGGAGGCACCGGATGAGCGACGACAACACCCCGCGCAAGTCCCGCATCACGCGGGAAGAGGCACTGGCCTATCACCTGGAGCCGCGTCCGGGCAAATACGACATCGTGGCCTCGACCCCGATGGCGACGCAGCGGGATCTGTCGCTGGCCTATTCCCCCGGCGTTGCCGTGCCGGTCGAGGCCATCGCCGAACGCCCCGAGACCGCCTATGACTATACCGTCAAGGGCAACATGGTTGCCGTGATCTCGAACGGCACGGCGATCCTGGGCCTGGGCAACCTTGGCGCGCTGGCCTCCAAGCCGGTGATGGAGGGCAAGGCGGTGCTGTTCAAGCGCTTTGCCGACGTGAACGCCATCGACATCGAGCTGGACACCGAAGATCCCGACGCGATCGTCGATGCCGTGCGGCTGATGGGTCCGACCTTCGGCGGCATCAACCTCGAGGACATCAAGGCGCCCGAGTGCTTCATCATCGAGCAGCGGCTCAAGGAACTCATGGACATTCCGGTCTTCCATGACGACCAGCACGGCACGGCGGTGATCTGCGCGGCGGGGTTGATCAACGCGCTGGAACTGTCGGGCAAGAAGATCGAGGACGTGCGCATCGTGCTGAACGGCGCCGGCGCCGCCGGCATTGCCTGCCTGGAACTGCTGAAATCCATGGGCGCGCGGCATGAAAACTGCATCATGTGCGACACCAAGGGCGTGATCTACCAAGGCCGCACCGAGGGCATGAACCAGTGGAAATCCGCCCATGCCGTCGTGACCGGGGCCCGCACGCTGGAAGAGGCGATGAAGGGCGCCGACGTGTTCCTGGGCGTCTCGGCCAAGGGCGCGGTGACGCAGGAGATGGTGCAGGGCATGGCCGAGAACCCGGTCATCTTCGCCATGGCCAACCCCGATCCCGAGATCACGCCGGAAGAGGCCCATGCCGTCCGCCCCGACGCCATCGTCGCCACCGGCCGCTCGGACTATCCCAACCAGGTCAACAACGTCCTGGGCTTTCCCTATCTGTTCCGCGGGGCGCTGGACATCCATGCCCGCGCCATCAACGACGAGATGAAGATCGCCTGCGCCCGCGCGCTGGCCGAACTGGCGCGTGAGGACGTGCCGGACGAGGTCGCCGTCGCCTATGGCCGCAAGCTGCAATTCGGCCGCGACTACATCATCCCGACGCCCTTCGACCCGCGGCTGATCCATGTCGTGCCGCCCGCCGTGGCCCAGGCCGGCATGGAGACCGGAGTCGCCCGTCGCCCGATCATCGACATGGAAGGCTATGTCCAGTCGCTCAAGGCGCGCATGGACCCGACCGCGGCGATCCTGCAAGGCATCCACGCCCGCGCCCGCCAGGCACAGGCCCGGATGATCTTTGCCGAGGGCGACGACCCGCGCGTGCTGCGCGCCGCCGTGGCCTGGCAGCGCGGCGGCATGGGCCAGTCCATCGTCGTCGGCCGCGAAAGCGACGTGAAGGACAAGCTGGAGGCAGCCGGGCTTGGCGATGCCGCGCGCGAGATCACCGTGGTGAATGCCGGCAATTCGCGCCATCTCGACCAGTATCACGAGGCACTCTACACCCGGTTGCAGCGCAAGGGCTATGACCGCGAGGATGCGGTCAAGCTGGCCAATCGCGACCGCCACGTCTTTGCCTCGCTGATGCTGGCGCATGGCCATGGCGACGGGCTGGTGACGGGGGCGACGCGCAAGAACGCGCATGTGCTGGCCCAGATCGGCATGGTCTTCGACGTGACCCCCGCCGATGGCGCCGTGGGCATCACCGCCGTCCTGCATAACGGCCGGGTCGTCCTGATGGGCGATACGCTGGTCCATGAATGGCCCGAAGCCGAGGACCTGGCCGACATCGCCACCCGCGGCGCCCATGTCGCGCGCGGGCTGGGGCTGGAGCCGCGCGTGGCCTTCCTGTCATTCTCGAACTTCGGCTATCCGATCAGCGAACGCGCGGTGAAGATGGCCCATGCGACCGAAGTGCTGGACACGCGCAAGGTCGATTTCGAGTATGAGGGCGAAATGACCGTCGATGTGGCGCTGAACCCCTCGCAGGCGGCCAAATACCCGTTCTCGCGGCTGAAGGAGCCGGCCAACGTGCTGGTGGTGCCGGCCCGGCATTCGGCCTCGATCTCGGTCAAGCTTCTGCAAGAGATGGCGGGGGCGACGGTGATCGGCCCGATCCTGACCGGGGTGCCGCTGCCGATCCAGATCTGCTCGACCGGCTCGACGGTGAACGATATCCTGAACATGGCCGCCATCGCGGCAGGCCGGCTGGGGCAGGTGAAATAACCGGCCGCCCGAAACGAAAAGCGCCCCCGGAGCAGGGGCGCCTTGCTTGTCGCGGTGGGATCAGAACCGATACGAGGCGCGCAGCTGCACCAGATCGGTGTCCAGGTCGCGGCCGCTGATGCCGGTTTCGTCCTCCAGCACGTCCTTGAAGTCGCTGCGGCTGTATTCCGCGCCGACGGTGAAGCGCTCGGTGACCTTGAAATCGGCGCCGAGGCCATAGGTCAGCCCGGTTTCCGAGAAGTCATCGACCGAAATCTTGGCCGCGCCCAGCGTGACATAGGGCAGGAACCGGCCCATGTCGGCACCGGCACGCAGACGCAGCCGGGTCAGGTCGCCGTCATCGTAATTCTCGTCGGGCGAGATCTTGTTGTAGTCAAGCTCGCCGCCCAGGACGAAGCGGCCCAGGTCGCGCTGATAGCCCGCATGCAGGCCATAGCCGTCGTAATCGCCGAAATCGGCCAGCGCACCGCGATTGCCAAGATCGCCGCTGCCCTTGCCGTATTGCAGACCGGCATAGAAGCCCGTCCAGTCGCTTTCGGGGGTGATCGTCACGGGTGCAGGCGCCACGACCGGCTGTTCGACCACGGGGGCGACATAGCCACCCGCATAGGCGCCACCGGCGATCAGCGAAGCCAAAGCTGCGTATCCGACTTTCTTCATGGTGAGTTCTCCATTTAACTCGGACCGCCTGCCTACCACCCGGGCCCCGGATTGGAAGGCTTTGCGGCGCCGCGGCACGGACAAGTGACGGGCCGTTAGCCGAGCAGGCGAAGGGCCGGGGGAAAAGCCTGCCGATACAGGGGGTTCGGACTCAAGCCGGCGTGATGGGGCGTGATGCGTGATCCGAGATATTCTGCAAGGGACTGAAAGGGATCGATATTTCAGCCTGCCGTCTCGTTGGCTTCATCATCGGCGACAGTCCCGACGAAGCACTCGCCCCGCTCGGCCTGACGCTGGCGCTCCCGGAAACGGGCGCGGTCGGCCTCGGTATATTCGCCGGCGCAGCGGTGGCAGCAAACGCCGGGCTCATATTCCGGGCGGGCGCGATCCTCGGGCGCCAGTGGGCGGCGGCAGGCATGGCAAAGCTCGTGGCGGCCCTGCCGCAGCCCGTGGCCAAGGCTCACCCGCTTGTCGAAGACGAAGCATTCGCCGCGCCAGAGGCTTTCCTCCTCGGGCACTTCCTCGAGGTATTTCAGGATGCCGCCCTTGAGGTGAAAGACCTCGGGCACGCCCTCTCCCAGCAGGAAGTTCGTCGATTTCTCGCAGCGGATGCCGCCGGTGCAGAACATGGCGATACGCTTGTTGTGGAAACGATGCGCATTCTCGCGCCACCAGGCGGGAAAGTCTCGAAAGCTGCGCGTGCCCGGATCGACGGCGCCGGCGAAGGTGCCGATCTCGACCTCGTAATCGTTGCGCGTGTCGATCACCGCCACGTCGGGGTCGCTGATCAGCGCGTTCCAGTCCTGCGGCGTGACATAGCGGCCGACGGCGGCGGTGGGGTCCACGTCGGGCTGGCCCATGGTCACGATCTCGCGCTTCAGGCGGACCTTCATGCGGCCGAAGGGCATGGTCTCGGCGGTGCTTTCCTTCCATTCCAGCCCCGCGCAGCCGGGCAGGGCGCGGACATGGGCCAGCACCGCGTCGATGCCTGCGCGCGTGCCGGCGATGGTGCCGTTGATCCCCTCGCGTGCCAGAAGCAAGGTGCCCCTGACCCCGTTCGTGCAGGCGCATCTGGCCAGCGGCGCCTTCAGCGCCTCGGGGTCGGGAAAGCGGGTGAAATGGTAAAGCGCGGCGACGATCAGCATGGGCTGGCCATAGCGCCGCGCGGGGGTGCAATCAAGTTGCCGCATTGACGCCCCCGCCGCCTGCGCCTACCAATTTTCCTGGGAAACAGGAGAGGCGCGATGGCCAAGGCCCTGATCGTCATCGACATGCAACTGGATTTCTGCCCGGGCGGGCGGCTTGCCGTGGCCGGCGGGGACGAGATCGTCGCCGCGATCAACGACCTGATGGCGGATTTCGACGCCGTGGTGCTGACGCAGGACTGGCACCCCCACGACCATGCCAGCTTTGCCGACAACCATCCCGGCGCGGCGGCATTTTCGGTCGTGGACATGCCCTACGGGCCGCAGGTGCTCTGGCCCGCGCATTGCGTGATCGGGACCGATGGCGCGGGCTTTCACCCGACGCTGGCCGCCGATTGCGCCGATCTGGTGATCCGCAAGGGTTTTCGTCCGCATATCGACAGCTATTCCGCGTTTTTCGAGAACGATCACCGCACCCCCACCGGCCTTGCCGGATACTTGCGCGACCGCGGCATGGACGACCTGACCTTTGTCGGGCTGGCGCATGATTTCTGCGTCGCCTGGTCGGCCATCGATGCGGCGAAGCTGGGTTTCCGCGCCACCGTGATCGAGGACGCCACCCGCGCCATCGACCTGAACGGCTCGCGCGAGGCGGCGCGCGAGGACATGCGCAAGGCGGGGGTGACACTGGCATGATGATCCCGACGGTCGATATCGCCACCCGCGTCTATAACCACAAATGGAAGATCGACCCGATCGTCCGCTCGCTGATCGACGACGATTTCTACAAGCTGCTGATGTGCCAGTCGGTGTTCCGCAACCGGCCCGACACGCAGGTCACCTTCAGCCTGATCAACCGCAGCAGTCGCATCCGCCTGGCCGAGCTGATCGACGAAGGCGAGCTGCGCGAACAGCTGGACCATGCGCGCGGCCTGTCGCTGACGCGGGGCGAAAGCACCTGGCTCCGCGGCAATACCTTCTACGGCAAGCGGCAGATGTTCCGCCCGGACTTCATGGAGTTCCTCGAGAACCTGCGCCTGCCGGCCTATCACCTGGAAAAGCGCGACGGCCAGTATGAGCTGGTCTTCGAGGGCAAATGGCCCGAAGTCATGCTGTGGGAGATCCCGGCGCTGGCGATCATCATGGAACTGCGCTCGCGCGCCGTCCTCAAGGACATGGGCCGGTTCGAGCTGCAGGTGCTCTATGCCCGCGCCATGGCCCGGCTTTGGGAAAAGATCGAGGAATTGCGCAAGCTCGGCCCCGACCTGCGCATCGCCGATTTCGGCACGCGGCGGCGGCACAGCTTCCTGTGGCAGGACTGGTGCGTTCAGGCCATGGTCGAGGGGCTGGGCGACCAGCGCTTCATCGGCACCTCGAACTGCCTGATCGCCATGCGCCGCGACATCGAGGCCATCGGCACCAATGCCCATGAACTGCCCATGGTCTATGCCGCGCTGGCCGACAGTGACGCCGAACTGCGCCAGGCGCCCTATCGCGTGCTTGCCGACTGGCACGAGGAGCATGACGGGATGCTGCGCATCATCCTGCCCGACACCTATGGCACCAAGGGATTCCTGGACCATGCGCCCGACTGGCTGGCAGGCTGGACCGGCATCCGCGTCGACAGCGGCGACCCGGCCGAGGGCGCCGAGACGGCGATCCGCTGGTGGCAGGAGCGCGGCGAGGACCCGCGCAACAAGCTGATCATCTTTTCGGACGGTCTGGACGTGGACAAGATCAAGGACCTGTTCCACCGCTTCCACGGTCGGGCCAAGGTCAGTTTCGGCTGGGGCACGCTGCTGACCAACGATTTTCGCGGGCTGGTGCCGGGCGACGGGCTGGCGCCGTTTTCGCTGGTCTGCAAGGCGGTGGCGGCCGAGGGACGGCCGACCGTCAAGCTTTCCGACAATCCCGAGAAGGCCACCGGCCCCCAGGACGAGATCGAGCGCTACAAGCGCGTCTTCGACGTCGGCCAGCAGCAGCGCATGGCGGTGGTGGTCTGATCCGCCGGCTCGGTCGGCGCCTTGTCGCTGCCGGCGCATACTGCTTGCCGGAGGCGGCGGACGGCCGTCGAACGAGATCGGCCGCCGTCATGCGGCAAGACCTGGCTGATCGCGCATCAGCGGTGGCTGCCCCCGGGTTCGGCGGCCAGGGCAGGGCGGTCGCGTCGCGCTAGAGCCGGTCGCGCCAGCGGTTGACCAGCGGATAGCGGCGGTCCAGCCAGAAAGCCTTGGTCGAGATGCGCGGCCCCGGCGCGGCCTGGTAACGCTTCCATTCGCTGCCATAAAGCAGGGTCTCGACCTTCTTGACCGTCTCGGGCTCGAAGCCCTGCGCGACCAGATCCTTGAGCGCCAGGTCCTTTTCGACCAGCCCCTCCAGGATCGCGTCCAGCACCTCATAGGGCGGCAGGCTGTCCTGGTCCTTCTGGTTCGGGCGCAGCTCGGCCGAGGGGGGCTTCGAGATGATCTGCGGCGGGATCACCTCGCCCGCGCGGCCCAGCATCCAGTCGCGGTGGTTTTCATTGCGCCAGCGGCAGGTCTGAAAGACGCGGGTCTTGTAGAGATCCTTGATCGGGTTGTAGCCGCCGGCCATGTCGCCATAGATCGTGGCATAGCCGACCGCGACCTCGGACTTGTTGCCGGTGGTCAGCAGCAGCTCGCCGAACTTGTTCGACAGCGCCATCAGCATCACGCCGCGCAGGCGGGACTGGATGTTTTCCTCGGTCGCGTCGGGCTGGGTGCCCGCCATAAGATGCGCCAGGGCATCGCCCACCGCGTCGCGGGCGCCCTCGATATGCACGGTGTCCAGCCGCGTGCCCAGCCGTCCCGCGCAATCGGCGGCATCGTCCAGGCTGGCTTGCGAGGTGTATTCGCTGGGCAGCATGACGCAGCGCACGTTCTCGGGGCCGACGGCGTCGCTGGCGATGGTTGCGACCAGCGCCGAGTCGATGCCGCCCGACAGCCCCAGCACCACCTTGCGGAACCCCGACTTGCGCATGTAGTCGCGCAGGCCCAGCGTCATGGCGCGGTAGTCCTGTTCCCATTCGTCGGGCTGGTGGTCCATCCGGCCCGGAGCCGCGCGCCAACCCTGCGGCGTGCGGGTGAAATCGACATGGGCCAGCATTTCGTCGAAGGGGGCAAGCTGCATGACCTTGACCACGCCGCCATCCTCGCCCGGGTTCAGCACGAAGCTTGCCCCGTCATAGATCTGGTCGTCCTGCCCGCCGACCGAGTTCAGGTAGATCAGCGGCAGGCCGGTCTCGACCACGCGGGCGACCATGTGCCCCATGCGCAGGTCCAGCTTGTTGCGATGGTAGGGGCTGCCGTTCGGGACCAGCAGGATCTCGGCCCCGGTCTCGGCCAGGGTTTCGCAGACCTCGGGCCACCAGGCGTCCTCGCAGATCGGGCTGCCGATGCGCAGCCCGTCCAGGCTGTAGGGCCCCGAGATCGGCCCGACATTGAACAGCCGCCATTCGTCGAACAGCTGCTTGTGCGGCAATTCGTGTTTGAGCACCCGCGCCGCCACCCTGCCGCCGTTGAGAATCCAGTAGGCGTTGTAGAGCCGGTCCTCTTCGGCATAGGGGCCGCCGATGCCGATGGCGGGGCCGTCGGCGCAGTCCCGCGCCAGGTCGACGATATGGGCCATGGCTTCCTGCGTGAAGCCGGGTTTCAGCACCAGGTCCTGGGTCTGGTAGCCGGTGATGAACATCTCGGGCAGGGCCAGCAGGTTGGCGCCGGCCTCGCGTGCCTTGGCCCATGCCTCGCGCGCCATGGCGGCATTGCCGGGCAAATCGCCCACGGTCGGGTTCAACTGTCCAAGGGTGATGCGGAACGTGTCGGTCATGGCGTTTCCTTACCGGATCTTGCCCCCGTTGATAGGCGAGGGCGCGGCAAAGGAAAAGTCGGGCTTTGCGCCGGCGCACCCCTTGGGATAAACCGATGGCAAAAGCAGCAACGAGGCGGAGTGCAGCACCCATGAAGGCAGCCCTTGTCGCCTGCGCGGTGATCCTTGCCGGCGCGGGCATGGCCGGCGCGCAGGCGGTCATCACCAAGCAATACGACGACGGCGGCGTCTACGAGGGCACCTTCCGCAACGGCAAGCAGCATGGCCGCGGCACATACCGGCTGCCCTCGGGCTACGAATATACCGGCGATTGGGTCGAGGGAGAGATCCTGGGCCAGGGCACGGCGAAATTTCCCAACGGGTCGGTCTATGAGGGGGCCTTTGCCAAGGGCAAGCCGCATGGCAAGGGCAAGATCACCTATGCCGATGGCGGCAGTTACGAGGGCGACTGGCTGGACGGCCAGATCACCGGCCAGGGCGTGGCGCATTACGCCAACGGCTCGGTCTACGAGGGCGGCTTCGTCAACGCGTTGCACGACGGCAAGGGCGTGCTGACCCAACCCAACGGCTATCGCTATGAGGGCGACTGGAAGGCGGGGGTCAAGGAGGGCGTCGGCAAGATCACCTATCCCGACGGAGCCAGCTACGAAGGCGAGATGCGGGCGAACCAGCGCTCGGGGCAGGGCAAGCTGACCATGTCGGATGGGCTGAACTACGAGGGCGGCTGGTCGGCCGGGCAGATGGCCGGGCAGGGCAAGCTGGTCCAGCCCTCGGGCGACAGCTACGAGGGACGCTTCGCCAATGGCAAGCGCGAGGGCAAGGGCATCGCCACCTATGCCAACGGCGACCGCTACGAGGGCGATTTCCGTGCCGACAAGCGGTGGGGGGTGGGCACCTTCACCGGCACCGACGGCTATGTCTATACCGGCGACTGGGCCGAGGGCCGCATGGAAGGGCTGGGCCGCATCACCTATCCCGACGGCTCGGTCTATGAGGGTGCGCTGAAAAACGACCTGCCGGACGGGCGTGGCCTGATCACCTACCCGGACGGCGCGAGCTATGACGGCGAATGGATTGCCGGCGTGATCGAGGGGCAGGGCGTGGCCAAATACGCCAACGGCCTAGTCTATGAGGGCGGCTTCAAGCGCGGCCGCAACGAGGGGCAGGGCCGCATGACCTATCCCGACGGCTATGTCTATAACGGCGCCTGGCGCGACGGGCAGCGGCATGGCCAGGGGCAGGCGACCTATCCCGACGGCACGACCTATGACGGCTCCTTCGTGGACGGGCTGCGCCATGGCAAGGGGCGGCTGATCGCGCCGGACGGCTTCCGCTACGAGGGTAGCTGGAAAGAGGGCGAGATCGATGGCGAGGGCGTCGCGACCTATGCCAACGGTGACGTCTATACCGGGCATTTCACCGCTGGAAAGCGGCAGGGCGCCGGGGTGATGCGCTATGCCACCGGCCAGGTCGCCTCGGGCGAGTGGGAGGACAACCGGCTGGCCGCCCCCTCGGGCGACAGCCAGGAGCCGGAGGACGGCGCCACGCCCGAAGGGGTGGTGCCGGACGAACCCTCGCAGGAGCCGGCGGCGCAGTAGGAGGCTTTGCGGGGCGTGCGGGCCGACATGCCTGCCGCTCAGGCAGGCATAGGCGGCTGCCTCGCCCCGCGCCGGATTTCCCCGCGACCGCCGTGCGTCCCCGGGCTCAGTCCTCGCCGCGATAGGGCTGGACGTATTGCAGCGCCATGTCCCAGGGGAAGAAGATCCAGGTGTCCTGGCTGACCTCGGTCACATAGGTTTCGACCATCGGCCGGCCCTTGGGCTTGGCATAGACGGTGGCGAAATGCGCCTTGGGATACATGGTGCGCACATGTTCCAGCGTGCGGCCCGAATCGACCAGGTCGTCCACCACCAGAATGCCGTCGCCGTCCAGCATCACTGCCGGGTCGGGGGCCTTCAGAACCGTGACCGCGCCGCGTTCCTGCCCGCCCTTGCCGCGATAGGACTTGACCGAGATCGTGTCGATCACGCGCACGTCAAGCTCGCGCGCGACGATCATCGCCGGCACCAGCCCGCCCCGCGTGATGGCCAGGATCGCGCGCCACGGGCGATCCTCGAGCCGCCAGGCCAGGGCGCGGGCGTCGCGGTGCAGCTGGTCCCAGCTGATGTGGAATCCGCGTTCATGGGGCAGGCGATCGTTCATGCTGGCTCCTTAGTGGTTGACGATCAACAGCAGGCCCAGCAACGCCATGGCGACGCTGGCGGCCCGGTCGATCCAGAACTTTGCGGCAAAATAGCGCGTGCGCATCATGGCTGTCGACATCAGAACGGCGACCAGCGCATACCAGAACAGCTCGGTCCCCAGGCAGATGCCATAGATCAGCGCCTGCCGCGCGATCGCCATCGGCTCGGGAAAGACCGACAGGATCAGCGCGGCATAGAACAGCGCGGGCTTGGGATTGGACAGGTTCAGCACGATCCCGCCCCAATAGCCCTTGGAGACGCCGCCTGCCGCCTTGGGCAGCGGTTGGGTCGAGGCACGCCACAGCGTCCAGGCGAACCACAGCAGGTAGAAGCCGCCAAAGACCTTCAACCCCGCGAACAGCGCGGGATGCAGCCGGAACAGCACCGCCAGCCCCGCCAGCGCGAAAAGGCACCACAGCGAAGCGCCCGAGGCCAGCCCCAGCGCATAGGGCAGGGCGCGGCTGCGGCCATGGGCAAAGGCGGTCTGCACGGTGGCGATGATCGCCGGGCCGGGGGTCAGGATCGCCAGCGACAGCGCCGAGACAAGCGCGATGACCTGTTCGGCGCTCATCGCGGGGGATCAGTCCTTTTTCGCCGTGGCGATGTCGGGTGCGTCCACCGCCTTCATGCCGACGATGTGATAGCCGGAATCGACGTGATGGGTTTCGCCCGTCACGCCAGAGCCCAGGTCGGACAGCAGATAGACCGCCGACTTGCCGACATCGTCGATGGTGACGTTGCGGCGCAGGGGCGAGTTCAGCTCGTTCCATTTCAGGATATAGCGGAAATCGCCGATGCCGCTGGCGGCCAGGGTCTTGATCGGCCCGGCCGAGATGGCGTTGACGCGGATGCCGTCCTTGCCGAAATCCTCGGCCAGATAGCGCACGGACGCCTCGAGCGCGGCCTTGGCCACGCCCATGACGTTGTAATGCGGCATCACCCGCTCGGCCCCGTAATAGGTCAGGGTCAGCATCGAGCCGCCGTTCTGCATCATCGCGGCGGCGCGGCGCGCCACGGCGGTGAAGGAATAGACCGAGATGTCCATGGTCATCAGGAAGTTGTCGCGCGTGGTTTCCGCATAGCGGCCGCGCAGCTGTTCCTTGTCGGAAAAGCCGATGGCGTGGACGATGAAGTCCAGGCTGTCCCAGCGTTCCGCGATGGTCGAGAACAGCCCGTCGATGGATGCCTCGTCCGAGACGTCGCATTCGGCCAGCAGGTCCGAACCGATCTGGGCGGCCAGCGGCTCGACCCGGCGCTTGAGCGCCTCGCCCTGATAGGAAAAGGCCAACTCGGCGCCTTGCTCGGCCAATGCCCTGGCAATGCCCCAGGCGATGGACTTGTCGTTCGCCAGACCCATGATGAGGCCGCGGCGACCCTTCATCAGCCCATTCCCGCCGTCACTTGACATGCTACTGTCCTTCGCGCTTCTTCGGTTTTCAGCAGGATTAGGACAACTGCAAGGAGGCATCAAGTGTCGGCAAGCAGGCAGCCATGAGCGATCGTGGCGGAATTTTCGCGGGCGACGACCCTTTCGCCATCGCGCGCAGCTGGCTGGCCGAGGCCGAGAGGACCGAGCCGAACGACGCCAACGCCATGGCGCTGGCCACCGTCGATGCGGACGGCCTGCCAGATGCGCGCATGGTGCTCTTGAAGGATATCGAGGGCGGTGCGGCGGACGGTTCCTTTGTCTTCTACACCAATTACGAAAGTGCCAAGGGGGTCGAGATCGAGGCCACCGGCGTCGCCGCCTTCGTCATGCACTGGAAATCCCTGCGCCGGCAGATTCGCGTGCGCGGCCATGTCACCCGGGTCGAGCCGGAGCTGGCCGATGCCTATTACGCCTCGCGTCCCTTGCAATCGCAGATCGGCGCCTGGGCTTCGCGGCAGAGCCGGCCCTTGGCCAGCCGCGGTGCGCTGATGGCCGAAGTTGCGCGGCTGGGAATCAGCCTTGGGTTGAATCCTTCGCGTCCGCCGCATTGGGGCGGCTATCGAATTCATCCGGTCCAGATCGAGTTCTGGGCTGATGGCGCCTTCCGCCTGCATGACCGCTTTCGCTGGACAAAATCCAGTTATCAGGGCGAAAACAGTGCCTTGCGGGATGAGGGGCAGGAAGTTCCGCAAAGTTTATGGCAAGTCTGCCGTCTTAGCCCTTGATGCGGGTTCGGGATTTATCCATGGTATGGAAAACCTGACCAATTCGGCTCCACCTTCGTTCAGTCCAGATCGAAGGATCTGGAACCGGAGTTTCGGGTTGTTTCTGGTTTCAAACGGGTGACAGGACGACATGGAAGAAGACGACGGGCAACAGCGCAAGATTGCGGGCGTCGTGAAATGGTTCGATGGCAGCAAGGGCTTCGGTTTCCTGACCGATCCCGATGGAGGCGCCGACATTCTGCTGCACGCCAACGTGCTGAGGAATTTCGGTCAGAGCTCGGTTGCCGAGGGCTCTCATGTCATTACCATCATTCAGAAGACGCCGCGCGGCATGCAGGCGGTCGAGGTGCTGGAGATCACGCCCCCGGCCAGCGAGCCGATGCCGGCCATCGCCGATCTGTGCTCGGCCACGCCGGAAGAGATCGCGCAGCTGCCGCTGCTGCCGGCACGGGTGAAATGGTTCGACAAGGCCAAGGGATTCGGCTTTGCCAACATCTTTGCCGACAAGGCCGACGTGTTCCTGCACGTCGAGGTGCTGCGCCATTCGGGCTTTGCCGACCTGGCCGTGGGCGAGGCCATCGCGCTGCGGGTGGTCGATGGGCGGCGGGGGATGATGGCCGCGCAAATCCTTTCCTGGGAAAGAGCCGCGATCGAGGCGCGGCAGTCGCAACCGGGGGGAGCGGCCGCGCTCGCTAAACTGCGGCTGGTCGCGGGCGCGGTATGAAGTTGCGGGCCGCAACGGTTTTTCTAGCTCTTCTTGCCTACAATCCATCCCTGGCCCTTGCGGCCACATGCCATCCCGATCGGGCGCTGTTCCAAGGCAGGGGCGCGCCCGTCGAAGTCTCGGTCGAGATTGCCGATTCCGGCAAGGAACGCGCGCGGGGCCTGATGTTCCGCCGCGACCTGCCGCCGGGGCAGGGCATGCTGTTCATCTACGAATCGCCGCAGCCAATCAGTTTCTGGATGCGCAACACGCTGATCCCGCTCGACATGATCTTCATCGACGCGCGCGGCGAGGTGCGTCACGTCCATCCCATGGCGCAGCCGCTGGACGAGACCGAGATTCCCGGCGCCGCGCCCGGCGATCCTGAACCCGAGCGCCTGATGGTGCTGGAGGTGCCGGGGGGCGACGCGGCGCGGCTAGGCATCCGCCCCGGCATGGTGCTGTCGCATCCGCGCCTGCCGCAGGACGGCGCGCTGGCGCCCTGCGACTGAGGCGGCGCGTCGGAACGAACGGCGTCAGTTTTCCCTTTCCCCCCGCGCGGTCTGCCGCTAGACAGCGCGACAGGTCCGGGGCGTAGCGCAGCCTGGTAGCGCGACGGTTTTGGGTACCGTAGGCCGGAGGTTCGAATCCTCTCGCCCCGACCACTTTCCTTTCCGCAGCGTGCTTTGGGACCCACGGGCCGCCCGTTTCCGGGTCCGCCTGCCGAAAAAGCCAGCGTGACTTTGCTGCATCACAGCCGCTTCATATCGGGATGGGCGCCCAGCTGTTTCCCGGGCGTCACATTCGTCTGATCGAAGGTGTTTTGATGAGTAGGTGAGGTTCTCATGAACGCTTGGTGGAGCGCGTCCGTCTGCATCAACCGGACGCTTGGGGGACAGCAATCCGAGCCGCTTTGCTCGCGCGTCTATCGGCAGCCGCCGTCGCCCTGGCGCAGCGCCTTCATGGTGCTGATGGACCGCGTCTTTTCCGAAACGGCCCATTGCGAGAACATCCATAGCCGCTGGCGCGACCGCAGCGGCGCCTAGGTCTTGGCGGCCAGGCGCCGCTCCAGTTCCTCCAGCGCGGCGATGGTGGCGTCATAGCTGTTGCCGGCCTTGGGAAAGCGCGCCTTGCGGCCGCGATAGAAGGCCAGCCATTTCGGCAGCTCGTCCAGGGGATAGGTGGCCGACCAGATCGTTCCGGTCAGGGTAAAGGTGGATTCGTCATGCGTCACTTTCATGACCGTCCTTTTGCGGCCCGGCGCGTGTCGTATCAAGATCCCGCCCGCCCCGGCGGCGGCGCAGGCAAAATAATGCACTGTAAAGTTCGGGAATTGCCTGCCGCCCCTTGTTCTTTTTCCGTCCCGACCCTAGAAGGCGCCCCGGAAAACTGGTGATGCTGGGGGCAAGGGAATGCCGCTTCTGGTGATGAAATTCGGCGGCACCTCGGTTGCCGACCTGGACCGCATCAAGAACGCAGCGCTGAAGGTTCAGCGCGAAGTCGAGCGTGGCTACGACGTGATCGTCATCGTCAGCGCCATGTCGGGCAAGACGAACGAGCTGGTCGGCTGGGTCGAGGCGACCTCGCCGCTGTTCGACGCCCGCGAATACGACGCCGTCGTCGCCTCGGGCGAGAACATCACCGCCGGGCTGATGGCGCTGACCCTGCAGGAGCTGGGCGTGCCCGCGCGCAGCTGGCAGGGCTGGCAGGTGCCGATCAACACCACCTCGCAGCATTCTGCGGCGCGGTTCGTCAGCATCCCGCGCGACAATATCGACCAGAAATTCGCCGAGGGCATGCGGGTCGCCGTGGTCGCGGGCTTCCAGGGCCTCGGCTCGGACAACCGCATCACCACGCTGGGCCGCGGCGGTTCGGACACCACCGCCGTCGCCTTCGCCGCCGCCTTCGGGGCCGAGCGTTGCGACATCTATACCGATGTGGACGGGGTCTATACCACCGATCCGCGCATCACCTCGAAAGCGCGCAAGCTGAAGAAGATCGCCTTCGAGGAGATGCTGGAACTCGCCAGCCTGGGGGCCAAGGTGCTCCAGACCCGCTCGGTCGAGCTGGCGATGCGCTACAAGGTCCGCCTGCGGGTGCTGTCCTCGTTCGAGGAAACCGACGAGAACAGCGGCACCCTGGTCTGCGATGAGGATGAAATCATGGAATCGAAAGTCGTCAACGGCGTCGCCTATTCCCGCGAAGAGGCCAAGATCACCCTGGTCACCGTCGAGGACCGCCCCGGCATCTCGGCCGCGATCTTCGCGCCGCTGGCCGAGGCCGGCGTGAACGTGGACATGATCGTGCAGAACATCTCGGAAAAGGATTACGAGGATCACCCCGGCTCGGTGACCGACATGACCTTTTCCTGCCCGGTGAACCAGGTGGCCCGCGCCCGCAAGGCGATGGAGGATGCCAAGGCCGCCGGCCATATCGCCTATGACGACCTGGTCGTGGACACCGAGGTCGCCAAGGTCTCGGTCGTGGGCATCGGCATGCGCAGCCATGCCGGGGTCGCCGCGCGCATGTTCAAGGCACTGGCCGATGAAAACATCAACATCAAGGTGATCTCCACCAGCGAGATCAAGATTTCGGTGCTGATCGACCGCAAGTATATGGAACTGGCGGTTCAGGCGCTGCATGATGCCTTCGAACTGGAAAAGCCCTGAATCCGGGCCGATAGGCTGAAGCGGGAGGATTATGCCCGAACGCAAGGAAAGCGACTCGCGCAAGCTGCTGCTGCGGCTGCGCGAAACCTTGGCCGCCCCCGGGGGCGGCCAGGACCGTCTGGACCAGATCACCCATCACATCGCCGATTCGATGGGGACCGAGGTCTGCTCGATCTATCTTTTCCGCGATCCCGACACGCTTGAGTTGTGCGCGACCGAGGGGCTGAAGCCCGAATCGGTGCACAAGACCCGGCTGCGCCTGGGCGAGGGGCTGGTCGGCCGCGTCGCCCGCACCGGGCGGCATGTGAACACCGCCAACGCCCCCGCCGAGCCCGGTTTCCGCTACATGCCCGAGACCGGCGAGGAGGTTTATTCCAGCTATCTCGGCGTGCCGATCCAGCGCGTCGGCGAAAAGCTCGGCGTGCTGGTGGTGCAGTCCCGCGACGCCCGCCAGTTCAGCGAGGACGAGGTCTATGGCCTGGAAGTCGTCGCCATGGTGCTGGCCGAGATGGCCGAGCTGGGCGCCTTTCTGGGCACCCAGGCCGACAGCCTGCCGCATCTCCACCGCTTTCCGGTCATGCTGCGCGGCGGCACCGGGCAGGAGGGCTGCGCCGAGGGCCGCGTCTGGCTGCACGAGCCGCGCGTCGTGGTCACGAACCCGGTCGCCGACGATCCGCTGAAGGAAAAGGCCCGGCTGAACGAGGCCGTGGCCATGCTGCGCACCACGGTCGATTCGATGCTGGCCGCCACCGACATGGGGGCGGGCGATTCGGCCGAGGTCATGGAAACCTATCGCATGTTCGCCCATTCCCGCAGCTGGCTGCGCCGGATGGAAGAGGCGATCGATCTGGGCCTGTCCGCCGAAGCCGCAGTCGAGAAAGAGCAAAGCCAGGCCCGCGCCCGGCTGGAAAGCGCCGCCGATCCCTATCTGCGCGACCGGCTGCACGACCTGGACGACCTGTCGAATCGGCTTTTGCGCATCCTGACCGGGCAGGGTCGCGACACTGGCGCCGAGATGCCCGACGATCCGATCCTGGTCGCCCGCAACATCGGCCCGGCCGAGCTGCTGGATTACGGCCGGCGCCTGAAGGGCGTGGTGCTGGAAGAGGGCTCGGTCGGCAGCCATGCTGCCATCGTGGCCCGGGCGCTGGCGATCCCGCTGGTGATCCATGCCGAGCGCATCACCTCCGAGGCGCTGAACGGCGATCCGATCCTGGTGGACGGCGACATGGGCGTGGTGCATCTGCGCCCCGAGGAAACGGTCGCCAAGGCGTTTCGCGACAAGATGGCCATGCAGGCCGAGGCGCAGAAACGCTACGCCGGGCTGCGCGACCTGCCTGCCACCGCCAAATGCGGCGCGACGGTCCAGCTTTACATGAATGCGGGACTGATGGCCGACCTGCCCAGCCTGGAAAGCTCGGGCGCCGAAGGGGTGGGGCTGTTCCGCACCGAGCTGCAATTCCTGACCCGGACCCGTGTGCCGCGCCGGGGCGAGCTGGCGGCGCTTTACGCCTATGTCCTGGACAACGCCCATGGCAAGCCGGTGATGTTCCGCACGCTGGACATCGGCTCGGACAAGGTGCTGCCCTACATGAAGCCGCAGGACGAGCCGAACCCGGCCATGGGCTGGCGGGCGATCCGCGTGGGGCTGGACAAGCGCGGCGTGCTGCGGATGCAGCTGCAGGCGCTGATCCGCGCCGCGGTCGGGCGGCCGCTGCATGTGATGTTCCCCTTCATCACCGAGATGGGCGAGTTCGAAGAGGCGCACAAGCTGCTGATGGAGCAACTGGCGCGCGAACAGCGGCTGGGTCATGCGATGCCCTCGGACATCCGGGTCGGCGCGATGCTCGAGACGCCCTCGCTGGCCTTTGCGCCGAAGAAGTTCTTCGAGATGTGCGATTTCATCTCGGTCGGCGGCAACGACCTGAAGCAGTTCTTCTTTGCTGCCGACCGCGAGAACGAGCGGGTGCGGCGGCGCTATGACACGCTGAACACTTCGTTCATCTCTCTGCTGGACCAGATCGTGCAGCGCTGCGACGAGGCGCGGGTGCCGGTGTCGTTCTGCGGCGAGGATGCCGGCCGGCCTATCGAGGCGGTGACGCTGGCGGCGCTTGGCTTCCGGCGACTGTCGATGCGTCCGGCCTCGATCGGGCCGGTCAAGCACCTGATCCGGCGGGTCGACCTGAGCGAGTTGAGGCGGCTGATCGACGATGCCCGCGCCCTGGGCGAGACGAACCTGCGCCGCAGCATCACCGACTGGCTGGCGCGGCAGTGACCGACCGGCGGGCCGCCTGCGGGGCCTGTCAGGAAAAGCGCAGGCGCCCGTCCGAGCCTTGCTCGCGCCGGACCCTGATGCCGTAAAGCCGGGTCAGGTTCCCGGCGGTCATGGTTTCGTCGACGGGACCGCAGGCGATCACGCCGTGGCGATTCATCAGCAGGGCGTCGTCGCCAAGCGCGGCCGCCTGGTCGGGGTCGTGGCTGGACAGGATCACGCCGATGCCCGCGCGTGCCAGCCCCCGGACCGCCCGGCCCACCCGGATCCGGTTGGCGAAATCAAGGCTTGCCGTCGGCTCGTCCATGACGATGGCGCCGGCATCCTGCGCCAGCGCGCGGGCGATCAACACAAGCTGGCGCTGGCCGCCCGACAGCCGCGTCACCTCGGAATGCGCGAGATCGGCGATGCCGAGCGTATCCAGCGCCGCCATGGCCCGCTCGGCCTCGGCCTTGCCGGGACGGTCGAAGGGCCCCAGGCCGGCGGCCGCACCCATCAGCACGATGTCGAGCGCGCTGAAGGCGAAGGGCGTGGCCAGCGCCTGCGGCACATGCGCCAGGTGGCGGGCGATCCGGGCGCGCGTCAGCCGGGCCAGCGGCCGGCCGTCCAGCGCGATCTCGCCCGCGATGGGCGGGATCAGGCCCAGCAGGGTGCGGAACAGCGTCGTCTTGCCGGCGCCGTTCGGACCCAGAAGGCACAGCACCCGCCCCGCATCGAGGCGCAGCTCGATACCTGCGATCAGTGCCCTGCCGCGATGGCCGACGGCAAGGCCGTGGGCCTCGATCAGCGGGGTCACTCGCTCCATGGCCTTGCCCCGCGTGCCAGCAGCCAGACGAAGACCGGAGCATCCAAGACCGCCGTCAGGATGCCCAGCGGCACTTCCAGCGTCGCGATGCTGCGGGCGGCGGTGTCGACCAGCACCATGAAGCCCGCGCCGATCAGGATGGCGGCGGGCAGCAGCCGGTCGAAGCGCGGCCCGGTGAGCAGCCGTGCCATATGCGGCACCATCAGCCCGATCCAGCCGATCACCCCGGCCAGCGCCACCGCTGCCGCCGTCATCAGCGTGGCGCAGGCGATGACCAGCAGCCGCAGGCGCGTCGCATCGATGCCCATGGCCCGGGCCTCGTCATCGCCCATGGCCAGCAGCCCGATCCGCCAGCGCAGGGCCAGCAGCGGTGCGGCGCCGATCAGCAGCGCGGGAAGCGCAGCCGCCAGATCGGGGCGCTTCACGCCGGCAAGGCTGCCCATCAGCCAAAAGGTGATCGCGGGCAATTGCTGCTCGGGGTCCGCCAGCAGCTTGACCAGCGAAATGCCGGCTCCCGCCAGGGCCCCGATGGCGATGCCGCACAGCACCATGACCAGCACCTGTCCGGTGCCCCGCAGCGCCAGGGTCAGGCCCAGGACCAGCCCCACCGTGGCCAGCCCCATGGCAAAACCCAGAAGCTGGATCGCCATCACCGGCAGGCCCAGCAGCAGGCCCAGCACCGCGCCGAAGCCCGCGCCCGCGGACACGCCCAGAATATCCGGCGAGACGAGCGGGTTGCGGAACGTGGTCTGATAGGCCGCCCCGGCCGCCGCCAGCGCTGCGCCGACCATGGCGGCGGCCATCACCCGCGGCAGGCGGATGTTCCACAGCACCGTGACCGCCTGCGCATCCGACCTGTCGCCGGACAGAACCGCCAGAATCCGGCCGGGCGACAGGGCGAAGGGCCCGATCGCCGCCGCAGCCATCATCGCCACGACGAGCCCCAGCGCCAGCATCCCGGTCAGGCGCCGGTCACTCACCCAGCAGGCCCGTCAGCGCAGCCTCGTCGGGGCGCATGCCATAGAAGAGGTCGTAGAAATCGGCGATCTCGGCGCGCAGGTCGCCCGTTGCGGCGGCGGGGTAAAGCTTGTGCGACAGCCAGACCAAGCCCGCCAGCCGGTTGACCGAGGGCGGCGCGTCGATGAAGCCGAAGGGCGCCGCGGGCGCCAGGTAGACCCGGCCGTTCGCCACCGCCGGGATGCCCTGCCATTCCGGCGTCCGCCCGACATTGGCGGCGAAATCCCGGTGGATGGTGATGATGACCTCGGGTGCCCAGGCCTGGACCTGTTCGGGCGACACGGTGGCAAGGCCGCGGGTTTCGGCCTCGGCCAGGTTGCGGGCGCCGACCCGCTCGATGATCTCGGCATTGATCGAGCCCCTGGCAGGGGTCTCCAGCCCTTCGGGGCCGCGCGCCAGATAGACAGTCGGGCGGTCCTGCTGCGGTATCCCGGCCAGAAGGGCGTCGAGATCGGCAAGGGTTCCTTCGGCATAGGCCGCCAGTTCCTCGCCGCGCCCGGGCACGCCGAGGATGCCGGCCATCTCTCGGATCCCCTGCGGCATATGCGCGAAGCTGCCGTCGATCAGGGCATAGGGCAGGCCCAACTGGTCCTGGATGCGGGCGGCAAGGTCGATATAGGTGTCGTTGACGGTTCCGTAATCGACGATCAGGTCGGGGCCGGAGGACAGCAGGACCTCGAGGTTCAGCGTATCGCCCCTGCCGGTCAACCGGCCCAGCTCGGGCAGGCCGGCCGCGTCGGGGCGCAGGAAGGGCAGCGCCTCGGGCTTGGGGGCGCTGACCCAGCCGACCATCGCCTCGGGCTTCAGGGCATAGAGCAGCACCGCAGCCGGGGGGCCGGCGGCAAAGACCCGCGCCGGATCGGTGGGGATCTGCATCGTGCGACCCGTGGCATCGGTGACGGTCCGTCCTTCGAAGGCCGGTGCGGGCAGGGCGAAGGCCGCCGCCAGCAAGGCGCCGACAAGAAGGCGGCGGGAAAGCGGCATCATGGCACGGCTCCGAATTCGGCCTTGATGTCGATCAGTGGCGTGCCGTCCAGGCAGTCGAGCCCGCGCACGGTCAGCACCGGCCCTTCGACGGCCAGAAGCCGCACGATGGACGAGGCGACCGGATTGGGCCGCACGGGCGAGCGCAGGGCGAAAGTCCCCGTCGCGCGGTCGCCGTAATTGGGGTTTTGCAACACCAGGTCGCGCCGCGCCTGATCCATCCAATAGAGGATCTGCAGGTGGCCGTGTTTCGCGATGCCCGAAAGGCCCGGGGTCCAGGGTTCGAAGACCTCGATCCGGCAGGCGGGGCCGTTGTCCGGGTCGCCCCGGCGCGGGCATTCGCCGCGCCTGGTCCATGGCGTATGGATGCGGCCGATGAACCAGAGCTGCGCGTCGAAGCGCTCCGGCATCGGCACGGCCAGCTCATGCGGCCGGATGGGATCGGCGCAGGTCTCAGCCATCCGTCCCGACCATCACGTCGGACGCCTCGATCACCGCCGAGGCGCGGGTGCCGGCCGTCCGTCCAGGTTCGGCCCCGGCGATCTCGATCACGGTGCCGGGCAGGATCTTTCTGGCGCTGAGCTTCATGGCGATGACCTCGGGATCTGGTGTTCAGGCGGTCGCGGGGTGTGAGCAGGCGTCCCGCAGCCATGCGAAGACCCGTTCTTCATCGGCAGGCAGCGGCTGGGCCTGTCCATCCGAGAAGGCAAGGAAGGCATCGAGCCATGCCGGCGAGACGCCGACCAGCACCGGGATCCCCCGCGCGCAGGCGTCGCCGATGGCGGTGACGAGACCGCGCCCGGCGGCCTCCTGCTTGCCGAACTTGTTGACGACCAGTCCCTGCGCCCCGGGCAGCCGTTCGTGGACGACCAGCACCGCCTGCTCCAGCGCGCCGGCATCCAGACGGCAGCCGGTGACGCCCGGTTGCAGCGGAAAGCTGATGTCGTGCCGCGCCCCGTCGGGCAGCAGGGCAAGGACGATATGGCATTTTTCCTGTGCGAGATCCGGGTCGACCGGCTGCACCGTCCCCGCAAGCCCGATCCCCGCGCGCGCCGCCCGCTCGGCCACGCCGGTCAGCACCGCGTCGGTCCTGCGCTCGTCGTCCGAGCAGACATATCGGATATCCATGCCTATTCCTCCCTGGCCCTGCGGTTGGCCTGCCTGACGATGTGCATGATGAAGCATATCGTGTCCCGATGACAAGGGGGCGGAATTGTCGCGGGGTTGCCGAAAGCCTCTGCGCCCGGGCGAGCATTCCCGATCCGCTGTGCCCCGATCCTGGCACGCCAGCACCTCGTATCACGGGGTATTCCCGCGGCTGGACCGACGGGCGACCTGACCGTTTCGTCCTGGGACGCTGCCTCCTTGTGCACATCGGACAATGACAATGCGATCCTGCCCGACGATTCGTCGTAGAACGCTTATGCTTGGGTGGACGGCGCCATGTTTTTCAATCCTGCTCGGTGTGGTCTTCGCCGTGAGGATATGCCTTGGCCTCAACCTCACAATTCATGCGACAGGTTTGGTCCCATCCGGCTGGCGGTCGGCGGCGTGCCCGGGACGGGTTGCGATACGTCGCAACCACATACTCCAAGCCGCAATTCGGCCTTTTCGGAGCATGCCTGCACATGCCGGCGCCCGCATGGGGCGGCGTAGAAACGATAATAGTGTCTGGATGTTAAATGGCGGACCCGGAGCGATTCGAACGCCCGACCCCCAGATTCGTAGTCTGGTGCTCTATCCAGCTGAGCTACGGGTCCGCTGTGAGGCGGTGATTTAGAGTGAGCGCCGGGGGGGCGCAAGGCCAAAATGAGCTTCGGCGGAAACTTTTTCTGACATCGGCGTCAGCGCTGGCCTGCCGCAGCCTCTACCTGCGCGGCAAGCCCGGCCAGTTCGCGCGGCAGGTGCAGGATGAACTGCGTGCCTTCCTCGTCGCTGCGCAAAAGCTCCAGCCGGCCGCCGTGATTGCGCACCAGGTCCGCCGCGATGGCAAGGCCAAGCCCGGTGCCGCCCTTGCGCGAGCCGCCCGAGAAGGGCTGGAACAGGAAATCCCGCGCCTTTTGGGGCAGGCCGGGGCCGGTATCGCCGATGCGGATCCACCATTCCTGCTCGTCCTCGCCGGCGCCGATCTCGATGGTGCCGGGCCGGCGCGTGGCCTCGATGGCCTGCCGCGCATTGCGTACCAGGTTCGACAGCACCCGGAACAGCTGGTCGCGGTCGGCGCGGATCATCAGGCTGGGCGGGATGTCGGTCAGGAACTCGATGGGCTCGGCCCCGTCCGGCCGGTCGGAGGCCAGCGCCTCGCCCTCGGTCACCTCGGTCACCAAGGCCGAGAGGTTGAAGCGCGACAGGGCCGGCGCCGGCTCTTCGGCCTTGCCGAAGGCCAGCGTCGTCTCGCACAGGTTCACCGCGCGGCTGATCGAATTCACCAGCTTGGGCGCGGCGCGGCGCACGGCGGGGTCGGCGCTGGTCTCCAGCCGGTCGGCAAAGATCTGCGCCGTGGTCAGGATGTTGCGCAGGTCGTGGCTGATGCGGGCCACCGCCTGGCCCAGCTGCGCCAGCCGGTCCTTTTGCTTCAGCGCCGAGGTGACGGTGCGCTGCATGGCGGCCAGCGCCGTCTCGGCCTCGTTCAGTTCGGTCAGCCGCGCGTTGGGGGTGATGATCGAGCGCGCGTCCTCGGGCGCATTGGCATAGGCGGTCATGTGGCTGATGACGCGCCGGATCGGCACCAGCAGCAGCCGCTGCGCCGCCAGGTTCAGAAGCAGCGCGGTCAGGACCGAGAAGGCGGCCGAGATCAGCAACAGCCGCAGGCCGTAATCGATCATCTCGGTGCGCAGCCGCTCGGTGTCGGTGGTGATCTCGATCAGTTGGCCGGCCTGGTTCACCGGCGCGCCGATCACCCGGATCACCCGGTTCTGCGGATCGGCCAACTGCGCCATGCCGTCGCGGATCGAGGTCCAGAACGGCTGGTCGCGCAGGTCGTAGGTGGCCGCGATCGGCCCGGGAATGGGCGAGGACAGCACAAGCTGGCGCACGTCGTTGCGCCGCAGGACGACGTTGAAGACGCCGGCATTCTCCAGCAGTTCCGATTCCAGGTCCGCGGCCAGTGATTCGTCCGTCGCCAGCAGCGCAAGGCTGGCGATCTGCGCCCGCTCCAGCCGCGATTCCAGGAAATCCAACCGATAGTTCGCGATCGAGGGCAGCAGGATCAGCAATTCGGCCAGGAGCACGAAAATGCCCGTGATCACCGCGAATCGGCCCGATAAGCTATTCAGGGGCATGGTGAGCTTTGCTATTCCCTTCGTCTCGGCGCCGTTGCTTCACATAGTGGCTGACATTACGCAGTTCAAACCTGCGTGACATGGTCCCGGTTCCCCGGAACCCGCAACTGTGGCGAAATCCGTTCTATGTGGTTGACTTGGTCTGCGGGGGCGACTATCCAGCGGGCCTCGAATGACCGGCGCGTCTTGCGTGGGCCGATGGCCCATACCCTGGCACGCCCTGACCCGGAGTTGAAAGATGTCGAAACGCACCTACCAGCCGTCGAACCTGGTTCGCGCCCGCCGCCACGGCTTTCGCGCACGCATGGCGACCAAGGGCGGCCGCCGGGTGATCAACGCCCGCCGCGCCAAGGGCCGCAAGACCCTCAGCGCGTAAGCCCTCGCGCCGCAGGGCGTGGGCTTGCCGTGATGGACAGCGCCACCAGAACCGCCGCCGCTGACCGGACCGTCGCAGATGCGATTCCGGACAGGGCGGCTTCTGACGTTTCGGGGATGCGACTGGAAACCCTGCGCAAGCGGGCGGATTTCCTGCGCGCGGCCTCGGCCCGCCGGCAGGGCATGCCGGGCTTTCTGCTCCAGGCCCGTCGCCGGCCCGAGGGCGAGGCGGGGCAGGCGATCCGCGTCGGCTTCACCTGTTCGAAGAAGCTGGGCAATGCCGTGACGCGCAACCGCGCCAAGCGCCGGCTGCGTGCCTTGGCGCGCGAAGTCATGCCGGGCGTGGCGCGGCCGGGCTGGGATTATGTGCTGGTCGGGCGCCCCGGCGCCACGGTCGAGCGCGGCTTCGCCGAGTTGCGGGCCGATCTTGCCGCCGCACTGGCGCGGGTGCACGGATCATCGCGCGAGGCCGGGAAATGAGCCCCTTCGCGCATCTTTTGGCGCTGCCGGTGCGGGCCTATCGGCTGGTGGCCAGCCCTTGGGTCGGGCATGGCTGCCGTTTCCAGCCGACCTGTTCGGCCTATGCGCTCGAGGCGCTGGAACGGCATGGTGCGGCCAAGGGCGGCTGGCTGGCGGCGCGGCGGGTCTGCCGTTGCCATCCCTGGGGCGGGCATGGCTTCGACCCCGTGCCGGGGAGCGAGGCGCCGCGGCAGGACTGACGCGGCGCTTTCATGCTAATCAGGGCGCCAAGGCGCGATAAGGATCGACAGATGCGGGACGAGACCGGCGAGACCCAGGATCTTGAAGCGGAGGAGATCCATCCGCTGTTTCACGGCGCCCCCGGCTCGACCGAGTTTCGCAAGCTGCGCAAGCGCCTGGTGCGCGAGACCCGCGCCGCGATCGAAACCTATGACATGATCCGCCCCGGCGACCGCTGGCTGGTCTGCCTGTCGGGCGGCAAGGACAGCTATACGCTGCTTGCCGTGTTGCACGAGCTGAAATGGCGCGGGCTCCTGCCGGTCGAATTGCTGGCCTGCAATCTCGACCAGGGCCAGCCGGGCTTTCCGGCGACCGTCCTGCCGGAGTTCCTGACCCAGCGGCAGGTGCCGCACCGCATCGAATACCAGGACACCTATTCCATCGTGAAGGAAAAGGTGCCCGAGGGCCGGACCTATTGCAGCCTGTGCTCGCGCCTGCGCCGGGGCAATCTCTACCGCATCGCCCGCGAAGAGGGGTGCCAGGCCGTGGTGCTGGGCCATCACCGCGACGACATCCTGGAAACCTTCTTCATGAACCTGTTCCATGGCGGCAGGCTGGCCTCGATGCCGCCGAAGCTGTTGAACGAAGAGGGCGACCTGAACGTGCTGCGCCCGCTGGCCTTCGTGGCCGAGGCCGATTGCGACCGTTTCGCCCGCGCGATGAACTATCCGGTGATTCCCTGCGACCTGTGCGGCAGTCAGGAAGGGTTGCAGCGCATGCAGGTCAAGAGGCTGCTGGACGAATGGGAATCGCGCAGCCCCGGCCGGCGTCAGGTGATGTTCCGGGCGCTGATGAACGTGCGCCCCTCGCATCTGCCGGACCCCAAGCTGTTCGACTTCACCGCGCTCATGCCGGATATGTCGGATTTTAGGGAAAAAGACGTCCCGATCCTGCGCGAACATTAACGGAACGAAAAGCTTCGCCGGTCTAGCCTGCGATCCGTGGAACAAGATTCGGATCAGGCAATGGCTTACGGAATCGCGGCGGCCGCGTCACGGCTGGCAAGGCTTGTCAGGGGCGAGGGGGCGACACGGGGCAAGGTCCGGCTTGCGCTGGTCCTGCGGGTCGAGAATGTCGAGGTGCTGCGCGACAGTATCGGCCCGGCGCTGCTGGAGCAGATGCTGGACCGTCTCCTGTTGCGACTGGTGGCGGAGTTGCGGCTGTTGCCCCAAGGATGCAGCCGCGGCTGTGGTGAAATCCTGGGCCTTCTTGCCTTCGGGGGCCGTCAGGCGGTGCCTGGGCTTCTGGCGCGTTTGCAGGCCATCTGCGCGGACGGGATCGACCTGCCTGGGCTGCGCATCCGCCCACTGGTGAATGCGGCGATTGTCGGCGACGAAACCGGCGGGCAGGGGGCGGCGGCGCTTTACGCCCATGGCCGGCTGGCCTTGCAGGGGTCCGGCCCGCTTTCGCCCGTGGGGCAAGTCCGCTATGTCGAAACGGGGCGGCAGGCCGAGCCGCCAGCCTTGGCGCTCGACCGCGTCGGACTGCTGTTCCAGCCCCAGCTTTGCTGCGATACGGGCCAGGTGGCGGCGCTGCGCGTTCTGCCCCGGATATGGCTGGACGGCGGCGACAGTTGCGGGTTGGCCGAACTTGAGCCGCGGCTCGATGACGGGACGTTGGGACAGGTCGTCGCCGATGTGCTGCGCCAAGCTTTTGCCGGCCTCAGGGGCTGGGACCGCCTGGGCAGGCCGGTGCCGCTGCTGTCCCTGCCGTTGTCCGACAGGGTGCTGGGGGACGCCTCCATCGCAGATATGATCCTGTGGGAGCTGGACCGGAACGACCTCGCCCCGCAGCGGTTGGAAATCGAGGTGAGCGAGCCGATCGGCCGCAGCGGCGGCCGCATGCCGGTGACCGCCAGCTTACGGCGGCTGAGGGCTGCAGGCTGCGCCATCGCCCTGGGCGACTTCGGCACCGGCAGCGCCGGGCTGGACGATCTGCGCCGCTTCGGCATCGGCCGGGTGCGGATCGGGCGCGGGTTCGTTTCCGGCTGCGACCGGCATGCGGACCAGCAACGCATGATCCTGGCCATTCTCGCGCTGGCGGACCACCTGGGCCTTGCCACCCTGGCCGATGGGGTGGCGACGCAAGAAGAGAATGCCTTCCTGGCCCAGATCGGCTTCAACGCGGTGCAGGGGCCGGCCGTGGTGCCGCCGCTGGAGGCTGCGGCGCTCGACGGCTTCCTGCTGGATCGCGACCAGTCGCTGCCCGCGCCCTTCGACCTGCGTCGCAAGGCGTGAAGGCCGGGAAAGATCCGGCATGGGACGCGGTGCTGGCCGAAATAGGCGCGGGCGCGTGACATGCCGGTTCGATGCGGAACGGCGCCGGGGCAAGGCGGGCAGAGCCTCGGGTCGGGTGGAAACTGACCCGGTTTTCCGGCAAATTCCCTTGACCTTTGCCGGTCGCTTCTGTTGAAGCGGCCCGAACCCTCAGACTGGGTGACGACGAAGGGCTGGTCCGGAATGCAAGACAACAACCGCAACCTCATCCTGGCGATGGTGCTTTCCGCCCTCGTCATGCTCGTCTGGTCGATCTTCTTCGCCCCCGAGCCGGTGCCGCCCGCGCAGGATACGCCAGCGGCCAGCACCCAGGGCACGGCCCAGCCCGAGGCCGGCGGTCCTGCGACGCCGGGTGCGGTGCCGCAAGGTGCGGCGCCGGAGCTGGAGGCAGCGGCGGCCAGCAGCGATCCCTCGGCCAATGCCGGGCGGGTGGCGATCGAATCCCCCTCGCTTGCGGGCACGATCTCGCTTGCGGGCGGTCGCATCGACGATCTTGAACTGACCGGCTACCGCGAGACGTTGGATACCAGGTCGCCCTTCGTGCGCCTGCTGTCGCCGACCGCGCAAACCACCGTGCAGGCCGAGGGCAGCCCGGTGGCGCCGGGCGGCGGTGCGGAACTTGCGGTGCAGAAACCCTATTACGCGGTCTATGGCTGGATGCCGGCGGCCGGCACCGATCCGGCGCTGGTTCCCGGTCCGGCTACGGTGTGGGAGGTCGAATCCGGCGCGAAGCTCGGCCCCGGCCAGCCGGTCACGCTGCGCTGGGACAACGGTGCCGGGCAGATCTTCCGCCGCACCTATGAGCTGGACGACAAGTTCCTGTTCACCGTGACCCAGACGCTGGAGAATACCGGGACCGCGCCCTTCTCGGCGGCGCCCTACGGCATCCTGGCGCGTCACGGCAAGCCCGACACCCAGAACTTCTTCGTCCTGCACGAGGGCGCAGTCGGCATGACCGACGGCAAGCTCCTGGAAAAGAAATACAAGGACATGACCAAGCTCGACCCGCTGCCGGGCGAGGGGCCTGCCGAGCTGGTCGAGGTGCAGGAGAACGGCTGGATCGGCTTTACCGACAAGTACTGGATGACCACCCTGGCGCCGGCGCCCGGCCAGTCCTTTACCGCGGTGGCGAAATACGCCCCCGGCGCCGACATCTACCAGACCGAGGCGCGGATGCCGGTGCAGACCGTCGCCCCCGGCGCGACCGGCACCAGCTCCAGCTATCTTTTCGCCGGCGCCAAGGTCTGGGAGGTCATCAACGGCTATCAGACCAATCCCGGCATCGACCGTTTCGTCGATTCCATCGACTGGGGCTGGTTCTACTTCCTGACCAAGCCGATCTTCCGCCTGCTGCACTGGCTGCATGGCATGATCGGCAACATGGGCTGGGCGATCATCGCGCTGACCTTCGTGCTGAAGCTGCTGGTCTTCCCGCTGGCGCGCAAATCCTACATCTCGATGGCGAAGATGAAGGAGCTGCAACCGCAGATGGAGGCGATCAAGGAACGCACCGGCGACGACCGGATGAAGTTCCAGAAAGAGGTGATGGAGCTTTACAAGCGCGAAAAGGTGAACCCCGCCGCGGGCTGCCTGCCGGTGCTGCTGCAGATCCCGATCTTCTTTGCGCTCTACAAGGTGATCTTCGTCACCATCGAGTTGCGCCACGCGCCCTGGATCGGCTGGATTCGCGACCTTGCGGCGCCCGATCCGTCGAGCCTGTGGAACCTGTTCGGCCTGCTGCCCTGGGCGGCGCCGGGCCAGGGCAGCTTCCTGCACAGCTTTACCCTGCCGGTGCTGGCGATCCTGCTGGGCGTTTCGATGTGGATGCAGCAAAAGCTGAACCCGGCCCCCACCGATCCGGCGCAGAAGATGATCTTCGCCTGGATGCCCTGGGTGTTCATGTTCATGCTGGGCGGCTTTGCCTCGGGGCTGGTGCTTTACTGGATCACCAACAACACCATCACCATCATCCAGCAGTATACGATCATGTCGATGCACGGCCACCGGCCGGACTTCTTCGGCAATATCCGCTCCAGCCTGCCCTCGCGGGCCAAGGCAGGGGACAAGGGCGGGGACAAGGGCGGCAAATGACCGCCCGTATCGCCCGGATACGCCGGCATCCGATCAAGGCGATCGGCGGCGAGGACCTGCGCCGCACCCGTCTGGATGCGGCGCGACGCCTGCCGGGGGACCGGCTCTGGGCCCTGCTGACCGAGGGGGGAGAGCACCATGCCGGCGATGTGCCGGGGCGCTGGCTGCCGAAATCCTGTTTCCTGCGCGGTGCGGCCTCGACCGGGCTGCAGGCCGTCCAAGGCGGCTGGGGAGAGGGGGCGGAGGGGGGGCGCATCCGCCTGACCCATCCCGACCTACCCGACCTGGATTTCGACCCCGCGACCGAGGGGCCGCGTCTCGTGGAATGGGTGCGCCCGCTCTGGTCGGCGGAAAAGCCGGCGCCGACGCGGCTCGTGCGCGGTCCGACCGGCTGGACCGACGCGAACCAGCCCTGGATCTCGATTCTGTCGCTGTCGAGCCTGGCCGACCTGGAAGCGCGGCTGGGCAAGCCTCTGGGCGTCGAACGCTGGCGCGGCAACCTCTGGCTTGAGGGCTGGGCGCCTTATGCCGAGCGTGACCTGATCGGCCATGTGCTGACCGTGGGCACGGTCGAGCTGCGCGTGACCGAAACCATCGGCCGCTGTCCGGCGACCAGTGCCGATCCTGCCACGGGCCGCATCGACATCGACATGCCCGCGGCGCTGGAGGCGCAATTCGGCCATCGCGATTTCGGCATCTATGCCGAGGTGGTGACCGGCGGCGACATCGCCCTGGGTAACGAGGTGCAAGCATGAAGGTCGCCTTCCCCATCGCCCCCGAGCCCGACGCCGAGTCGGCCGAGGCCGCGCGCCTGCTCTTTGCCGGCCCGGTGGATTTCCTGAAGGGCGTGGTCGCCATGGACGGGCTGCCGCCCGCGGACCGTCCCGAGGTCTGCTTTGCCGGCCGCTCGAATGCCGGAAAGTCCAGCCTCATCAACGCGCTGACGGGGCGCAAGTCGCTGGCGCGCGCCTCGAACACGCCGGGCCGCACGCAGGAGATCAACTATTTCACCCTGGGCGAGCGGGCCTATCTGGTGGACCTGCCGGGCTATGGCTTCGCCAAGGCCCCGGTCGCGGTGGTGGCGAAATGGCAGGCGCTGCTGAAGAATTACCTGGCCGGCCGGCCGACCCTGCGCCGGGCCTTCACGCTGATCGATTCGCGCCATGGCGTGAAGGATGTCGATCACGAGATCATGAAGCTGCTGGACCGTTCGGCCGTGCCCTTCCAGGTCGTGCTGACCAAGGCCGACAAGATCGGCGCGCAGGCCATGGAGGCCACCGTCGCGCAGGTGCAGGAGGCGTTGCAAAAGCATCCCGCCGCCTATCCTGAACTTGTGATCACAAGCTCGGAGAAGGGGCAGGGCATCGCCACGCTGCGCGCCATCATCGCCAGTCTTGACTGAGCCGAATCCTGGCCGCGGCGCTCTGGACTGATCGGCGCCCGCGTCCTAGGGTCGGTTGCGACGAACAGGGGCCTTCGATGAGAAAGCAGAAGATGAACCGTGACTGGATCGCCACCGCCCGCACTCTGTCCGAGGCCCTGCCGTATATGCAGCGCTATTCGGGCGCCGTGGTGGTGGTGAAGTTCGGCGGCAATGCCATGGGCGACGACGAGGCCATGGCCGAATTCGCCCGCGACATCGTGCTGATGAAGCAGGTCGGCATCCATCCGGTCGTCTGCCACGGCGGCGGCCCGATGATCAACGACCTGCTGGGCAAGCTGGGCATCGAAAGCCGCTTCGTGCGCGGCAAGCGCGTCACCACCCGCGAGACGGTCGAGGTGGTCGAGATGGTGCTGTCGGGCCTTGTGAACAAGCGCATCGTGCAGGCGATCAACGATGCCGGCGGCCGCGCGGTCGGCATTTCCGGCAAGGACGACGACCTGATGGTCTGCGAGCCGGACGACCCGGAGCTGGGCTTTGTCGGCCGCCCGGTCGAGATGAACGTGCAGATCATCCGCGACCTCTACAATGCCGGGCTGATCCCGGTCATCGCCCCGGTGGCGACGGGGATGGAGGATAACGAGACCTTCAACGTCAACGGCGACACGGCGGCGGGGGCGATAGCCGGCGCGCTCAGGGCCGACCGGCTGCTGCTTCTGACGGATGTCGCGGGCGTCAAGGATGCCTCGGGCGAGGTGTTGACCGCGATGCATCCCGACCAGGTGCGGGCGATGATCGCCGACGGCACCATCGCCGGCGGCATGATCCCCAAGACCGAGACGGCGCTGAAGGCGCTGGACGAGGGCGTGCGCGCGGTGGTGATCCTGGACGGGCGGGTGCCGAACGCTTGCCTGCTGGAATTGTTCACCGAGCATGGCGCGGGTTCGCTGATCCGCTCGACCGAGCCGCGGGTCAAGCCGCGCGGCTTGCGTCAGGGCGACAGCGGGCTGTGAGCCCGGGCGCGCGCGAGGGGTGAAGACAGGGCTTGCCCGCGCGGCGGAAGCTATGGCAGGCTCGGTCCCGCTGCCCAACCTTAACCGCATGACCGAAAAGGCAATTCGATGACTCCACTCGGACACTGCCGCCTGATCCTGACCCGTCATGCCAAATCGTCCTGGGACGATCCGGCGCAACCGGATCACGACCGGCCGCTGAACGCGCGCGGCCGCCGCTCGGCCCGTGAATTGGGCGATTGGCTGGCCAGCCGCGGCTATGAGCCCGAGGAAGTGCTGTGCTCGACCGCCGAGCGCACGCGCGAGACCTGGGCCGGCATCGCCATGGCGCCGCTGGAGGTGCGGCCGCATATCCGTTACGAGCCGGGCCTTTACCACGCCACGCCCGAGAAGATGCTGGAGATCCTGCGCAGCGCCTCGGCGCCCACGGTGATGATGATCGGCCACAATCCCGGCATCGCGGAATTCGCCGCCATGTTGCCGGCGCGGGCGCCGCTGGACCCGGATTTCCGTCGCTATCCGACGGCGGCGACCCTGGTGGTCGACTTCCAGATCGGCGCCTGGTCCGAACTGCGCCCGGCGCAGGGCAGCGTGCTGGATTTCGTGCGCATGGACGGGCGCGGCTAGGCGCCCATCCGCGTGACCATGCGGGCGGCGAACAGCCGCTCGACATCCTCGCCCCGGCACAGCTCGGTCGCGGGGGTCTGCACTGTCGCCGAGGCGGCGGCCGCCGCCAGCCCCAGCGCATCGCAGACCGGCCAGCCGCGGGCATGGCCCAGCGTGAAGCCGGCCAGGAAACTGTCGCCGGCGCCGACCTTGCTGACCACCTGCACCCGCGCGGCCTCGGCATGCCAGATGCCCTGGTCGGTGGCGATGATATTGCCGTCGCGACCGCGTGCCACGATCACCCCATGCGCCGCACCCGAGGCGACGAGCCCCGCCGCGAAGGCGGCCGTGTCGGCGCGATAGGGCAGGGGCCGGCCGGCCAGCCCCTGGGCCTCTTCGTCGTCCATGCGCAGGATCTCGACCCGGCGGTCGGTGGCGGATGCGACCTCGGCCAGCGCCTTGCCCGAGGTGTCGACGATCAGCCGCGCGCCGGTGCCGCGCAGCCGCTCGGCCAGCATGGCGGCAAAGCGCACCGGCACCCCCGGCGGGTTCGAGCCCGACAGCACCACCAGCGCACCGGGCGCGGCTGCCCCGGCGGCGGTGTCCAGCGCGGCCTCGACATCGGCCGCGGACCATTCCGGGCCGGGCATGACGAAACGGTATTGCTGGCGGATGGTGCGGTCGTCCACGGTCAGGGACTGCCGCGTCTCGCCCGGCGCGGGCAGGGTCATGAGCGGGATGCCGGTTTCCTCCAGCAGCCCGGCGATGCGTTGCCCGGTCGCGCCGCCAAGCGCCACCAGCGCGGTGCTGTCGCCACCCATGGCGCGGATCGCCCGGCTGACATTGATGCCGCCGCCGCCCGGGTCGAAGCGCGGCGCCTCGCAGCGCAGCTTGATGTCGGGCACCACCTGCCGCGCGGCGGTGGTGACGTCCAGCGCCGGGTTCAGCGTGATGGTCAGGATCGGTGCCTGATCCATCATTCCCACCAGCGGTCGATGGTGGCGATGTCGTCGTCGGACCAGCCGAAATGATGGGCGAATTCATGGACCACGACATGCGCGACCAACTGGCCCAGCGTCACGTCCCCGCGCGAGGCCCATTCGTCCAGGATGGCGCGGCGGAACAGCCAGACCGTATCGGGGAAATGCTGGGGATCGGTCGCCGATTTCTCGGTCATCGGCACGCCGTCGTAAAGCCCGGTCAGCTCCAGCGGATCGTCGATCTCCAGCTCGTCCAGGAACTCTTCGCTGGCGAAATCCTCGATGCGCAGCACGACCTGCGCCGCGGGACCGGCGAATTCCGGCGGCAGCCCGGCGATCGCCTCGCGCGCCAGTTCCTCGATCATGGCCGCGTCGGGGGCCTCGGCATTCTTCCAGTCAAGCATCGGCTAACCTCTGTCTTTGGTCCCGATATGGACAAAAACCGCCGTTTGTGAAAGAGCGAAGCGGACAGGAGACCTCCCATGACCACCACCCGTTTCGCCCCTTCGCCCACCGGCCATATCCATGTCGGCAACCTGCGCACGGCGCTGATGAACTATCTGATCGCGCGCAAGGCGGGCGGCACCTTCATCCTGCGGCTGGACGATACCGACCGCGAGCGGTCCAAGCAGGAATATGCCGACGGCATCCAGCGCGACCTGGAATGGCTGGGCCTGACCTGGGACCGGATCGAGCGGCAGTCGGACCGGCTGGACCGCTATGCCGAGGCCGCCGAGGGGCTGCGCGCCGCCGGGCGGCTCTACGAGGTGTTCGAGACCCCGACCGAACTGGACCTGAAGCGCAAGAAGCAGCTCAACATGGGCAAGCCGCCGGTCTATGATCGCGCCGGCCTGAAGCTTTCGGCCGAGGACAAGGACAGGCTGCGCGCCGAGGGCCGTGCCGGCTATTGGCGCTTTCTGCTGGATCAGGAGCGGATCGAGTGGGCCGACGGCATCCTGGGCGATATTTCCATCGATGCGGCCAGCGTCTCGGACCCGGTGCTGATCCGCGCCGACGGGCAGGTGCTTTATACCTTTGCCAGCTCGGTCGACGATGCCGAGATGGGCGTGACCCATATCGTGCGCGGCGCCGACCATGTCACCAATACCGCGACGCAGATCCAGATCATCCGCGCCCTGGGGTCCGAGCCGCCGGCCTTTGCCCATCACAGCCTGCTGACCGGCGCGCAGGGCGAGGAGCTGTCCAAGCGGCTGGGCACGCTGTCGATCCGCGACCTGCGCGAAAGCGGCGTGGCGCCCGAGGCGCTCTTGTCGCTGATGGCGCGGCTGGGCTCGTCGCAGCCGGTCGAGCTGAAGATGTCGCTGGACGAACTGGCCGAAGGGTTCGATCTGGGCCAGTTCGGCGCCTCGCCCACCAAGTTCGATGCCGAGGATCTGTGGCCGCTGACCCGCGAGGCGAACCAGTCGCGCCCCCTCGCCGAGGTCCGGGACCGCATTGCCGCGCTTGGCGTGCCCGACGAACTGGTCGAGCGGTTCTGGCGCGTCGCCTCGCAGAACATCACCAAGCTGGACGATCTGGCCGGCTGGTGGCAGATCTTCTCGACGGGGGCCGAGCCGCAGATCGATCCCGAGGATGCCGATTTCATCGCCGAGGCGATGAAGCTGCTGCCGCCGCCGCCCTATACCGATGCGACCTGGGGCGAGTTCACCAATGCGGTGAAACAGGCGACCGGCCGCAAGGGCAAGGGCCTGTTCATGCCGCTGCGCAAGGCGCTGACCGGCCAGGCGCATGGGCCGGACATGTCCGAGGTCATGCCGCTGTTGCAGGTCGTGCGCGCGCGCGGCTGATTTCAGCCCCGGTGCAATGCGAAAAGGCCGCCTGGGAAGGCGGCCTTTGCCATTTCGAGAACTGTTGTCTCAAGTCTCTGATTTGATCGTTTTGTTTGCCATGGCACACAATCGCCATGAGCGAGTCGGGGCAGATCCTGCCTGATAAACATGCAATCGTGACTGGGGGAATCCGGCAGTTCCCTGCCGTTTCACAACCGGGCGGGGGCAGACATGCACCCGCCCGGTCAGGTTTGAACAAACAACAAAAGAACCGCTTACCAAGGTTAACAAACAACCGCTTACGGAACGATGCCTGTATGCACTGCCGGCAGGAAGAAGGGAATATATCCATAAGTTAGGTTACGTTTGCTGACCTAATAACGGCAGCTCGTTGATTTCCCGGGGGCTGCAACTTCTGGCTGTAGATCGCGTCGGCAAGCGAAAGATCGCTTGCCCTAACTGACCTCGCGTCAATCGAATCCCGACGGGCAGTCGATCCGCGATGAAGCCATAATGCCCAATTCAACCAAGGACTGCCGGGTGATCCGTCCTTTCGCCCCTGGGTCGCATCGGGGTCGGGTATTTTCCTGCATTGCCTCTTGGGGCGTGCAGTCCGAAACCCGGCGCAGGCACCGCGAATCCCGCCTTCGTCCTTGCTATGCGGGGCAAAATCCCATAGCTAGCGCGCTGAAACAGGCGGGGGCGCGGGACGGCAGGTCCTGGCGCCGGTGAGGTCGTAATGCCTCTGGGACCCGCGCGATGGTTCGTGGATGAAGGAAGACAAATGCAGGTCAAGGAAACCCAGAACGAAGGGCTGAAGCGGGGCTATGAATTCACCCTGCCGGCGGCCGACCTGGCGGCGCAGGTGGATGCGAAGCTGAAAGAGGCCCAGCCCGAGGTCGAGATGAAGGGCTTCCGCAAGGGCAAGGTGCCGATGGCGCTGCTGAAGAAGCAGTTCGGCCAGCGTATCATGGGCGATGCCATGCAAGAGGCCATCGACAAGGCGCTGCGCGACCATCTGGAGAAATCGGGCGACCGTCCCGCCCTTCAGCCCAAGATCGAGATGGTCAACGGCGAGACCTGGAAAGAGGGCGACGACGTCGTCGTCACCGTCGCCTATGAGGCTCTGCCGGCCATTCCGGAAGCCGACCTCTCGGGCGTCGAGCTGGAGCGGCTGGTGGTCGAGGCCAGCGAGGAGCAGGTGACCGAGGCGCTGGAGAACCTGGCCAAGAACGCCCAGAGCTTCGAGGATCGCAAGAAGGGCACCAAGGCCAAGGACGGCGATCAGATCGTGATCGACTTCAAGGGCATGGTCGATGGCGAAGCCTTCGAGGGCGGTTCGGCCGAGGACTATCCCCTGGTGCTGGGCTCCAAGAGCTTCATTCCCGGCTTCGAGGAACAGCTGGTCGGCGCCAAGGCCGGCGACGAAGTCAAGGTCGAGGTGAAATTCCCCGAGGATTACGGCCACCCGGCTTTGGCCGGCAAGGACGCGGTCTTCGAGACCACCGTCAAGGCGGTGAAGGCGCCGAAGGCGGCCGAGATCGACGACGAACTGGCCAAGAAGTTCGGCGCCGAGAGCCTGGACGCGCTGAAGGGCCAGATCCGCGAGCGGCTGGAGGCCGAATACAAGGGCGCCTCGCGCCAGGTACTCAAGCGCACGCTGCTGGATCGGCTGGACGAGATGGTCAAGTTCGACCTGCCCGAATCGCTGGTCGAGGCCGAGGCGCACCAGATCGCGCATCAGCTCTGGCACGAGGAGCATCCGGAGGAGCACGGCCATAACCATGGCGAGATCGAGCCGACGGACGAGCACAAGAAGCTGGCCGAGCGCCGCGTCCGCCTGGGCCTGCTGCTGGCCGAGATCGGCCAGAAGGCCGAGATCACCGTCTCGGATCAGGAGATGACCCAGGCCGTGCTGCGCCAGGCCCGTCAGTTCCCGGGCCAGGAGCGCGCCTTCTTCGAGTTCATCCAGCAGAACCCGCAGGCGCAGCAGCAGTTGCGCGCGCCGATCTTCGAGGACAAGGTCGTGGACCATATCGTCGAGGGCGCCAAGGTTTCGGAAAAGCCCGTGACCAAGGACGAGCTGGAAAAGGCCATCGAGGCGCTGGATCAGGTCTGATCCGCGTTTTGATCGCAATGAGAGAGGCCGCCCGTTGGGGCGGCCTTTTTCGTTGTCGTATCAAGGTGGCGCGGGCGGGATCGTGGCACGGCTGCGCAGGTGAGTATTTTTGGAACGAAGAAGTCTTGGCCGGACCGCGGGGCGATGCCGCGCTGGCGGCACGGAAAGGCTGACTAGGTATTGGGGAACGGACCGTTTGGCGTCAGAGTCGGTGCACGCGAGGATTGTGGTCGGCGGGCCCGCCGGGGTCGGGCCCCTCCATCGGGTCGTGCAGCAACGGGTCGTCGCGCAGGTCCGGCATATGCGCGCCGTGGCGTTTGTCTTGCGACGAAGCGCGGGGCTGCGGCGGGCTGGGCTTGCGGTCGATGATGTCGCGCACCATTGCCGCGGCATCGCCGAATTCCTGCACGATGGTGCTGGCTTGTCCGGCGACGGTGCGGAAGCCGGCCACGGCAGCCGTCAGCGCCCGCATCACGTTCTCGACGCCGTTGGTCAGGCTGGCGGTGTTGGCCTCGACCTCTTGCAGCAGGCCCTGCCGCGGTGGGCGGCGGCCGGGGCGGGGGTGCTTGGGTTCCGCTTCGGGCCTTGCCGTGCGGCGGGCCTCGTGCTGCCGAGGCGGGGGCGGCGCTGCAGGCTTGCGAGCGGCCGGATCGGGCGCGACATGCTGCGGCGCGAAGCTGTCGTGGCGGCGTTGCGGGGGCGTGTTTGGGGAGGCGAGGCCCAGCAGGTGCCGCGCGGCGATGACGCCGCCGGCGGTCAGCGCCGCCGCAGCCACCCCGGTGCCGCCCAGCACCAGCCATTTCGCCCCGCGAGAGGGGCGGGGCCAAGGCCGGCTGCCATCGGGCGAGACATTGCCATGCGGGGGGATGCGGCGCGATTCCACCGGCCCCGGCGGGTGGCGATGGCCCTTGGGCACCGGGCGGGGGCCGAAGCGGGTCTGGCTGGTTTCGTCGGCCTCGGTGCGGGTGATCGGCGGCAGGTCGTCCTGGTGGCGCATTCCGGCAAATCCTCTGGCGAAGGGGCGCTTTGTGCCTCAACCCCGAAATCCGGTGAATGTTCCGCCGCCCGCGCGTCGTGGGCAAGGGGCGCTGCCGTCCGGGCATGAAAAAACGCGCCGAGGTTGCGGCGCGTTCTTCCGTTTTCCGATGAAGGCGCGATCAGTTCGCGGCTTCGTCCTCGTCGCGGCCGGCCGAGCCGATGTCGTCGAACAGTTCCGCGATCTCGAATTCCGCGGCGGCTTCCTCTTCGGCGGCCAGTTCCTGGATCGACTTGCCCGACGCCTGGAGTTCGGCCTCTTCGGCCGAGCGGGCGACGTTCAGCTTGATCGTCACATCGACTTCCGGGTGCAGGTGCACGCGGACCTCGTGCAGGCCCAGCTCCTTGATCGGGGCGGTCAGGACGACCTGACGACGCTCGACCGCAAAGCCTTCGGCAATGGCGACATCGGCGGCGTCACGCGGGGTGACCGAGCCGTAGAGCGCGCCGGCATCCGAGGCGGAGCGGATGATGACGAAGGTCTGGCCGTCGAGCTTCTCGGCGATCTTCTCGGCTTCGGCGCGGGTCTCGTCGTTGCGCGAGGCGAGTTCGGCCTTGCGGGCTTCGAAGGCCTGGATATTGGCGTCCGAGGCGCGCAGCGCCTTGCCCTGCGGCAGAAGGAAGTTGCGGGCAAAGCCGTCCTTGACTTTGACCACTTCGCCCATCTGGCCCAGCTTGGCCACGCGTTCCAGCAGGATGACTTGCATGATCGTCTCTCCTTACTTCACGGCATAGGGCAGCAGGGCGAGGAAGCGGGCGCGCTTGATGGCGCGCGCCAGTTCGCGCTGCTTCTTGGCCGAGACGGCGGTGATGCGCGAGGGCACGATCTTGCCGCGTTCACTGATGTAACGCTGAAGCAGGCGCGTGTCCTTGTAGTCGATGGCGGGGGCGTTGTCGCCCGAGAAGGGGCAGACTTTCCGGCGGCGGAAGAAGGGTTTGTTGGCCATGATCCTGGTTCCTTTCCCTTAGTTCCGGTCGTCGCGGTCACGACGCTCGCGGCGTTCGCCGCGGTCGCCACGATCACCGCGCTCGCGCTCGTCGCGCTTCTGCATCTGGACCGAGGGGCCGTCCTTGTGCTCGTCCACGCGGACGGTCAGCACGCGCATGACGTCGTCATGCAGGCGGGCAAGGCGCTCCATCTCCTGCACGGCGGCCGAGGGGGCGTCCGAACGCAGGTAGGCGTAGTGGCCCTTGCGGTTCTTGTTGATCTTGTAGGCGAGCGTGCGCACGCCCCAGTATTCGTTGTCCACGACCTTGCCGCCGTTGTCGGCGATCACGGTCGAGAAATGTTCGATCAGCCCTTCGGCCTGCGCGTTCGACAGGTCCTGGCGAGCGATCAGCACATGCTCGTAAAGCGGCATGTCTGCACCTTTCATCGGGGCGCACTTCAACGGCGGGACAACCCTTCCGCGCCCCGCCACGAGAGGCTGCGCCGGTTTCGCATTTGCGGAAGGATGCGGCCTTATAGCGATCACGCTGGGGAATGCAAGGCAAAACCCTGGAAAGTGCCGCAAGATCGCCGCTGCGGCGAAACAGTTTCCGCGCTGCGGCGAAACACGAAAATGTCAGGGGCTTTGTCGGAAACCCTTGTTGATGCTTGGGCATTTTCTGGCAGAACCGTGCATGACATTTTCAATCCGGAGTCCAGAATGAAACCCATCCTTGCCCCCGTCGCCGCGATCACCCTGTTCGGCGCCACCGCCGCCATGGCCGAGCCGGTCGTCTACGACTTCGATCCCTCGCACAGCCAAGTCGTCTTCGAATACAACCACATGGGCTTTTCGACCAGCACGGGCATCATCAACGGTGTCACCGGCAAGCTGACGCTGGATGCCGAGAACCCCGCCAATTCCAGCGTCGAGGCGACCATCCCGCTGTCGGGGCTTCGCACCGTGTCCGAGGAACTGGACAAGCACCTGTTCGGGCCGGATTTCTTCAACACCGATGCCAGCGGCGCGGTCGCGACCTTCAAGTCGACCAAGGTCGAGCCCGAGGACGACAAGGAAGCGAAGGTGACGGGCGATCTGACGCTGAACGGGGTGACCAAGCAGGTCGTGCTGGATGTCGACCTGAACCAGATCGCCGCCCACCCGATGACCGGCAAGGAGGCCGCCGGCTTCGATGCCGAGGCCGAGATCAAGCGTTCGGAGTTCAACCTGGGCAAGTTCGCCCCGGCCGTCGAGGACGAGGTCGAGATCAAGATCACCGTCGAAGCCGTCAAGGCCGACTGATCCGCCGCACGGATCGCAAGCGAAAAAGGGGCCCCCGAGAGGGCCCCTTTGTCATTTCCGCCTGTGCGTGCCTTACATCGGCGTGGGCAGCGGCGTCGTGTCGGTGCGCACCGGCAGGATCGGGTGGTCGATCACCGGCTGCTCGCCCGTCAATGCGCCCAGGAAGGCGGTGATGTCGTTGGCCTGCTGATCGGTCAGTTCGGTGCCGATCTGGGCCGAGGACATGATCTGCACCGCTTCCGCCAGATCCCAGACCACGCCCGAATGGAAATAGGGTGCGGTCAGCGCCACGTTGCGCAGCGGCGCGGCCCGGAAGACGTATTCGTCATCCGCGGTCTGGCTGATCTCGTAGCGGCCCTTGTCGCCTGCGGGCAGCACCTCGGCGCCGGGCCTGGCGATCAGGCCGAAGGGGTGATAGTCCTGCCCGCCCAGGTTGATGCCGTAGTGGCAGGCGGTGCAGCCGGTCTCGATAAAGGCTTGCAGGCCGCGCTTCTGCTGGTCGGACATCGCCGCATCGTCGCCGGCCAGGAAGCGGTCGAAGGCGCTGTTCGGCGTGATCAGCGTGGCCTCGAACTGCTCGATCGCGACGGCGAAGTTGTCGAAGCTGACCGGCTCTGCCTCATCCGGGAAGGCGGCCTTGAAGGCGTCGACATATTCCGGCATCGAATTGATGGTCTGGACCACCTGATCGGGGGTGTTGCTCATCTCGACGCCGGCCTGGACCGGACCTTTCGCCTGTTCCGCCAGATCGCCCGCGCGCCCGTCCCAGAACTGCGCGGCGTTGAAGATCGCGTTCAGCATGGTGGGGGCGTTGCGCGGCCCCCGCTGCCAGCCGTGCCCGATCGAAGTCGGCAGGCCGTCCACGCCGCCCAGGCCGACGTTGTGGCAGGTCTGGCATGAAATCAGGCCGGAACTGGACATGCGCGGGTCGAAGAACAGCATCTTGCCCAGCTCGATCTTTTCGGCGGTCAGCGCGATGCCCTCGGGGTTTTCCTCGGTCTGCTTGATCGCCGTCATCTTCTCGGGAAGCGCCTCGAACACCCCCTTGGCTTCCTCGCGCAGGGCGCTGTCGTCGATGGCTTCGGTCTGTGCCATGACCGGCAGAGCGGACAGGGCAAGACTCGTCGCTGTCAGAAAGGGGACGAGTTTCACTTGGGTGCCTCCTTTGGCTTGGTGGGCGCGTCTCGCGGAAACCTGCACCATGACGGTCCGTCGCGCTTTGATCTGGGTCAGATGTTTTCGAGGTTCTGCCTTGCCGGCCGTTGAAGCAGCGGCTAATTGCAACGAATGCTGCCGGAAGACCGCCTTATCCAGATCGTCGAGCGCTTCGAATATCTCGAGGCGCGGCTGAATGCCGGGCCTGCGGCCGAGGAAATCGCCGCGATCAGCCGGGAATACGCCGAGTTGAAGCCCGTCGTCGCGCAGATCGCCCAATGGCGCTCGGTGCAGGAGGACATCCGCCAGGCCCAGGCCATGCTGGCCGATCACGAGATGCGCGAACTGGCGCAGGACGAATTGTCGCGCCTGCGCGCCGGCCTGCCCGCCCTGGAACATGCGCTGCGCGTCGCGCTGTTGCCGCGCGACGCCGCCGACGCCCGGCCGGCGATCCTGGAGATCCGCCCCGGCACCGGCGGCGAAGAGGCGGCGCTGTTCGCGGGCGACCTGCTCGACATGTATCGCCGCTTTGCCGAATCGCAGGGCTGGCAGTTCCAGATGCTGGAGCTGGTCCGGTCCGACCTCGGCGGCGTGCGCGAGGCGATGGCGCGGATCGAGGGCGAGGGGGTCTTCGCACGGCTGAAATACGAATCGGGCGTGCACCGGGTGCAGCGTGTCCCCGAGACGGAATCGGGCGGCCGCATCCACACCAGCGCCGCCACCGTCGCCGTGCTGCCCGAGGCCGAGGAGGTCGATGTCGACATCCCCGCCCCCGATATCCGCATCGATACCATGCGCGCCAGCGGGGCCGGCGGCCAGCACGTCAACACCACCGATTCGGCGGTGCGCATCACCCACCTGCCGACCGGCATCGTCGTGACCAGTTCGGAAAAGTCGCAGCATCAGAACCGCGCCAACGCCATGGCCGTGCTGCGCGCCCGGCTCTACGACATGGAGCGGTCGCGCGCCGATGCCGAACGTGCCGCCGACCGCAAGAGCCAGGTCGGCTCGGGCGACCGTTCCGAGCGCATCCGCACCTATAATTTCCCGCAGGGCCGCATGACCGATCACCGCATCGGCCTGACGCTCTATGCGCTGGACCGCATCATGCAGGGCGAGATCGGCGAGATCGTCGAGGCGCTGGCCGCGCATGACCAAGCCGCGCGACTGGCCGCGCAGGGTGAGTGATTCCATGACCGGCGCCGAGGCGCTGCGCCGCGGCGCGGCCCTGCTTGCCGAGGCCGGGGTGCCCGGCGCGGCCGAGGACGCCCGGCAGTTGCTGGCCCATGCCCTGGACCTGCCGCGCCATCACCTGACCGCCGCGCTGGCCGTGCCCCTGCCGCCCGAGGCGCTGCGACGTTTCGACGCATCCCTTGCCGCCCGGGCCGCGCGCCAGCCGGTCAGCCAGATCCTCGGCCGGCGCGCCTTCTGGAAGCACGAGTTCCGCGTGACCCGCGACACGCTCGACCCACGTCCCGAGACCGAAACGCTGGTCGAGGCGGCGCTGACCGAGCCCTTCGCCTCGGTGCTGGACCTGGGCACCGGCACGGGGGCGATCCTGATCTCGCTCCTGGCCGAGCGGCCGGCCGCGCGCGGGCTGGGTACCGACATTTCGCCCGCAGCGTTGGAGGTGGCGCGGGAAAATGCCACGCGGATCGGGGTTTGCGCGGATTTCCTTGAATCGAACTGGTTTGCCTCGGTTGCGGGACAGTTCGATCTGATCGTCTCGAACCCGCCCTATATCGCGCTGGAGGAGATGGCCGGGCTTTCGCCAGAGGTGCGGGAATGGGAGCCGCGCGCGGCCCTGACCGACGAGGCGGACGGGCTTTCCGCCTATCGCGCCATCGCGGCCGGGGCGCCCGCGCATCTGCTGCCCGGCGGTCGGCTGATGGTCGAGATCGGTCCCACGCAAGGCGCTGCCGTGGCAGCGCTGATGCGCGCCGCCGGCCTGGCCGAGCCGCGGATCCTGCCCGATCTGGACGGCCGCGACCGCGTCGTCAGCGCCCGCAACCCGCTTTGATCCGGCAAGGATCCGCATCTTTCGCCGGTTTTGGCGAAATTTTCGCTTGTAAGCGACGCGCCAGCATGTTTATTCGCAGTTGTGACGGGGGCGCGCTGCCCACGCACGGGTCAGTCATACTCAGATAACCCAGCTTTTCACTGGTGACGCGGGAGCCGGACCAAGTTCCGCACCTGCGCTGACACCCGCCCTAGGAATGACCCCAACCTTAGCCGGCCCTTGCCGGTCATAAACTGACAAACAGCTGATGAGATCATCCAAATCCCGTTCGCGTAACAAGTCGAACCGACAGCGTTCGCTGGGCAATATCGTCAACCGCGTCTTTGATTCCTCGGGTCCCGAGGGCAAGGTGCGCGGCACGCCCCAGCAGATCATCGAGAAATACCTGACGCTTGCCCGCGACGCCCAGCTTTCCAACGACCGGGTGGCCGAGCAGAGCTTTCTGCAACACGCGGAACATTACACCCGGCTTCTGGGTGAGGCGCAGCGCGAACAGGCCGAGCGTCAGAGCCAGCAGCATCAGAATCGCGACGACGATCTGCACGACGGCAACGGCCAGGCCGCATCCGAGAACGGCAATGGCCATCACGGCCACCGGCAGGAGCGTCAGGACCGGCGCGACGATCGCCGCGACGAGCGTCGCGATGACCGCCGAGAGGAACGTCGCGAGGATCGCCGGGAAGAACGCCAGCCCGCCCCTCGCACGGAAGAGCGTGCCGAGCCGGCTGCTGCGCCCGCCGATGCCGGGTTGCCGCCGGTGATCTCCTCGGACGAGGATGCCGCCGGCCCGGTCGAAACCCCGGAAAGCGCCGTCGAAGGACCCGCCGAGCCGGCCGCTGCCCCTGCGGAAGAACCCGCCGCTGCCGAGCCGGCACCGCGCCGTCGCAGCCGCACCACGACCGCGGCCGCACCGCGCAGCCGCAAGAAACCGGCCGAGGACGGCGCAAAGCCTGCGGTAAAATCCGCGCGCGGGCAGGGTGCCAAGGCCGCAAAGGCCCAGCAGGAAAACGCCTCGGGCGAGTGAATGTCAGCGCGGCGCGGCGGCTAGGCCCCGCGCCAGCGCGCAGAACTGCTCCAGCCCGATTTCCTCGGCCCGGGCGGTGGGGGCGATGCCGGCCTGGACCAGCAGCGCCTCGATCTCCGGGTGCAGGCCCTTCAGCGAGGCGCGCAGCATCTTGCGGCGCTGGTTGAACCCCGCTGCCACGACGCGATTCAAGACCGCCGGATCGGCCGGATAGCGCGGCCCGGGCAGGGCGGTCAGATGCACCACCGCCGAATGCACCTTGGGCGCCGGCACGAAGGCTTCGGGCGGCAGGGTCATGACGATCCGCGCCTCGGTGCGCCACTGCGCCAGCACGGCGAGCCGGCCATAGGCCTTGCCGCCCGGCTGGGCCACGATGCGCTCGGCCACTTCCTTCTGGAACATCAGCGTCAGCGATTGCCAAAAGGGCGGCCAGGCGGCAGGGGTCAGCCAACGGATCAGCAACTCGGTGCCGACATTGTAGGGCAGGTTCGCCACGATGCGGATCGGCGGCGTCAGATGCGCCAGCGGGTCGATCTCCAGCGCGTCGCCATGGATCACCTCCAGCCGGCCGGGATAGGCCGTGGCGATCTCGGCCAAGGCGGGCAGGGCGCGGGCATCCTTTTCGATGGCCAGCACATGGCGCGCGCCCTCGGCCAGCAACCCGCGGGTCAAGCCGCCCGGACCCGGCCCGACCTCGATCACGTCGCAGCCCGTCAGGTCGCCGGCGGCACGGGCGATCTTGGCGGTCAGGTTCAGGTCCAGCAGAAAGTTCTGCCCCAATTGCTTCTTGGCGCGCAGGTCGTGGCGCGCGATCACCTCGCGCAGCGGCGGCAGCCCGTCGATGGCGCTCATCGCCGCGCCGCCATCTCATGTGCCATGCGCAGCGCCGCGATGACGCTCTCCGCGTCGGCGATGCCCTGGCCGGCGATGTCGAAGGCGGTGCCGTGATCGGGCGAAGTGCGCACGAAGGGCAGGCCCAGCGTGATGTTCACCCCACCGGCGAAATCCAGCGTCTTGATCGGGATCAGCGCCTGGTCGTGATAGGCGCAAAGCGCCGCGTCGTAACGCGCCCGTGCCGCCGGGTGGAACATGGTATCGGCCGGCAGCGGCCCGCGCAGGTCGAACCCTTCTCGGCGCAGCCGCTCGATCAGCGGCGCCATCCAGCGCGCCTCCTCGTCGCCCATGACGCCGTTCTCGCCGGCATGCGGGTTGAGCCCGGCGATCGCCAGCCGCGGCTGCGCGAGGCCGAAGTCGCGCCGCATCGCGGCATCGGTGATGCGGATCGCCTGCTCCAGCCGCAAGGGCGTCAGCGCCAGGGGCACCTCGGAGAGCGGGATGTGGATCGTCACCGGCACCACCCGGCAGGGCGGCTGGACGGTGGTCGAGGCCAGCATCATCACCACCGGCACGTCGCCGGCCAGATGCGCCAGATATTCGGTATGGCCGGGAAAGCCGAAACCGGCGCCGCGCTTCAGCGCTTCCTTGTTGATCGGCAGGGTGCAGATGCCGCCGGCTGCGCCCGACATGGCCAGATCGACCGCGCGGGCGATGATCTCGACCACGGCGGGGGCGTTGGCGGGATCGGGCTGGCCGGGTCGGGCGGGGGCCGGAAAGTCGTGCCGCAGCACCGCCAGCACGCCATCGGCCACCGGCTCGCCGGGTGCCGTCACTTCGGCCCAGGCGGTCCCTTCGGGCAGGTGGCGGGGATCGCCCAGAAACACGAAGGGCACGCCCGAGGCCAGCGCCTTGGGCGCAAGCTCCGGCCCGACGCCCGCCGGCTCGCCGCAGGTCAGAATGATGGGCCGGGCTTCAGTCATCTTCTCCGTTTCCAAAATACTCTCTGGGGGTCCGGGGGGCGAAGCGCCCCCGGCGTCTCAACCGGGCTTACGGCCGGCGGATGATCGCATTGGCGCGCAACTCGGCCAGGTAGTTGTCGGCCGCCTGCCCGACCTTGCCGCTGAAGATCTGGCCGCGCATCTGCTCGCGGTCGGGCAGCGCATCGGGATCGGGCGCAGCACCCTCTTCGCCTTCGGCGGTCACCGGCACCGGCGCCTCTTGCGCATTGCCTGCCAGCAGTGCGGACTGGCGCTTGCACAGCATCAGGATCTCGGCCGAGCCGCCCTGGCTGACGATGGTCGATTCGTTGTCGTCCAGCACCGCCAGCCGGATCGCCTCGGCGGTCGGGATCTGGCCCTGCGACAGGGTCTGGCGCTGGATCTGCTCGGGCGGCAGGTTGCGGGCATGCACGAAAAGATCGGCGCATGTGTCAGAAAGTGCGGCGATCTGGTTCGCCTCGGCGGTGCTGGCCAGGCGAAAGCGCACATAGTCGAGCACCTGCTCCTTGGCGCCCGGCCGCAGCGTGCCGCGGCTGTCGCGCAGGTAAAACAGCACCACTGCGCCCTCGACCGTCAGGGGCTGGCTGATCTGGCCGTTCTGCATCGACAGGATGATCGGCCGCAGCGAGGGCGGCAGGTTCTCAAGCGGCGCCCAGGGCAGGCGGCCGCCGTTCTCGGCCGAGGGAGTCGCCGAATGCTGCCGCGCCGCTGCCGCGAAATCCGCCTCGGAACGTACGCTCTGCACCAGCGATTCCGCAAGGCGCATGGCCTGCGCCTCCTGGCCGGGCGGGGCGGGAATGATCAGTTCGGACAGGGCGACATGGGTGATGCGCGGCGTCTCGATCACCCGCTGCATCTCCTGGTCCAGTTCGGCGTCGCTGACCTGGACCTGCGGCACGAGGCGCTGGCGCACCAGTTCGCGCCAGACCACGCCGGCGGCGATGAAGTCGCGGAAGGTCTGCTGCTCGACCCCGGCCTGGGCCAGCGCACGGGTAAATTCCTCGACATCCATGTTGGCGCGGCCGGCGAATTCGGCCAGGCCGGCATCGATCTGGGCGTCGCTGGCGGCAATGCCCATCTGGCGCGCGGCAAAGAGGCGCAAGCGGTCGTCGATCAGCGCCTGCTCGGCCGAGGCGCGGTCGCCATCGGGCGCGCGCAGGATCTGCAGGAAGCGCATGCGCTGGTCCAGCTCGTATCGGGTGACGACCGAATCGTTGACATAGACCAGCGGCTGGAACGGATTGCCCTGTGCAAAGGCCGGGGCAACCCCGCCTGCTGCCAGCATCGCGGCCATGGCCGCCCCCAGAAGAATTCGCCGCATCAGCTCCCTCGCCGCATGGTTTCGCCGGACATTAGCGCAGGCAGGCGCGGCGCGCCACCGTTCCCGGACCGGGCTTTTGCTGGCCAAAGCCGCCCAGCCGGATGCCCAGATCGAAGCGGGTGTCCGGCCGCACCTCGCCCAGCGAGGTAAAGCGCCGCTCGACCGACATTTCCACGGTTATGCATTCGTTGCGATATTCCAGCCCCAGCTGCGCCTTCTGCGCGCGGTCGGCGGTAAAGTCGTAGCGTGTCTCGGTCGTGGCCCACCAGCCCTGCGCCAGCTGCCAGCCCCCGGCCATGGTCAGTTCGGAAACGTCGCTTTCGCGATTTTCGCTTTCATCCGAATCGAGCCAGAGATACCCGGCCGAGACCTGCAGTCCCGGCTGGAACCAGCCCAGACGCAATTCGTTGCGGCTGATCGAGAAGCTGTCGTCGAACAGCGCCCGGTTCGCGATCGCCAGCCCGTTCGCGCCGGAATAATGCGCCGCCAGCAGCCAGTCCGAGCGTTTCTTGCCCTGCGGGCCGGTGAAGTCCGGGCCGTCCGGGCCGGTGAAGGCAAAGGCGGGGTCGGGTTCGGTGCGAAAGACGCGGCCCGCGGTCAGGCCGATGGACCAGCCTGCCGGATCGATCCGCGTCCAGCCGACGCCCAGATTGGCGCGGAGGCCGGATTCGCGCGCGTCCCAGCCGGGAAAGCGGTTGAGCGAGAAAAGGTTGCCCTCGTCGAACTCGATCAGCCGGCTGTCCTCGTTCGGGACGTCGTCCTCGGCTTCGCGTTCGGGCGACCAGACGAGCTGCGCCACCGGCTCGATGATATGGGTCACGCTGCCTGAATGGCGCGCCAGCGGCCAGCGCAGCTCGACCGCCAGCGTCGGATCGGCCCGCATCACCCAGTCGTCGTACTCGCTGTCCTGGGTGATGCGGTAGAAATCGGCATTCACCTGAGCCTGGGCGGCGCCGACCAGGCCGCCCGGCAGGATCTCGCTGCGTTGCCAGCCCAGCATGACCGAGCCGCGCGCCATGTCGCGCCCGTCGCGATCCTGGCTGGACGAACGGCGATGGGCGTGCAGCGACCATTCCAGGCTGGCGATGCCGCCGATCCGGCCAGGGGTCCAGCGCCGCTTCCACAGTGCGTCGGCGACCACCGAGGGGGCGAATTCCTCGGCTTCGTCGTCGCGCAGCGATTCGTAATTGCCGATCCGCGCCATGACCATGCGGTCGCGGCGCACCCGGTCCAGCGTCAGCCCGCTCCACAGCCGGTCGGCGCTGGAGATGTCGTAATCCAGCAGATAGGCGCGGTTGCTGGCCATCTGGATCTGCAGGCCCAGCATGTAGCCGCGCGGCAGTTCGAAGCGCGCGCCACCGAACAGATAGCCGCGGGTCTCGCCCTCCTCGATGTCGTCGCGCGAGATGGCGCCGTTCCATTCCATCGCGCCGTTGCTGAAGGCCTGGCGATAGCGCAGCTCCAGCGTGCGGGTGCGCGAGGTGGCCACATAGGGCGTCAGCGTGATGTCGGCATGTTCGCCCAGCGTGATGAAATAGGGCAGCTTGATGCCGAAACCCAGCCCCGAGGTGGTGCGGAACTGCGGCCGCAGAAAGCCGGTCATCCGCTCGACGGTGGGATCGGGCGCCGTCAGCCGGGGCAGGCTCGCGATGGGCATGCCGAGCGCGCGGAACTGCGGGCGGTCGAAATGCAGCGTGTTCGTGCGCGCGTCATGGGTGATGGCGCGGGCGCGGATCTCCCATAGCGGGATCGGGTCCTCGGCGCAGATCTGGCAGCTGGAGGCGACGACGTTGTCCAGCCGGGTGACGGCGCCGTTTTCGCTGCGGCGCATCTCGCGCGCGGCCATCTGCATCTCGCGCGCCAGCACCAGCCGGGCGCCGCGCAGGATTCCGTCCTGCATGTTCGGGTCCAGCTGGGCGCTGTCGGCGACCAGGATGGTTTCCTGGGGCGTGCCCGCCCGTGCGGGTTCGGTCAGGTGGATCGGCCCCTCGATCACCGCCGCGCCGGTTTCGTTGTCGTAGATCACGCGCGAGGCGATCAGCCGCGCACCGCGATACCAGATCACCACCCCGCCCGAGGCGGTCAGCCTGTTGTCCGCGCCCAGCGTGACCTGATCGGCCAGCAGCGTGGCCGGGCTGCCTTCGCCCTCGTCTTCGCTGCCAGTGATACGTACCGCGCCGGGCCGTGCGGCGATGCGCGGCGTATGCGACGCCTCGGTGCCGTCGGCATAGCGGGCATTGCTGTCCAGATCCTCGGTCGGGGCCAGGGCCGGGCCGGCCGGGGCCTGCGTCGCCTCTTCGGACTGGCCATAGATCGGCAGGGTCTGGCCCTCGGGCGTCAGGCTTTGCCCCAGCGCCAGGCCCGGCAGGAATGCCGCCAGCAGCGCGGCGCGTGCCGCCGTTCCGGCCGCCTGGCGTCCGTGTCGTCCCTTGTGCCTGCGTGCCATCAGCCGTCCTCCAGCCGCAAGAGCGCCCCAAGGGCGAAAAGCAGCGCCACGATGGGCGGCGCCCAGCCGGCCAGGGCCGGCGGGATGCCGCCATTGTCGCCCAGCACCTGCGCCAGGTTGCGCAGGAAGAACAGCCCGATGCCGCAACCAAAGGCGCCCAGGACCAGCAACCCCATCCTGCGCCCGCGCATGTGGCGCATGGTGAACACGGCCGCAATGGCGATCATGGCCGCCAGCAGCAGCGGCCGGGCCAGCTCCATCTGGAACCAGACCTTGTGGCGCTGGGCCGAGAAGCCCGCCCGCTCCAGCCCCTTGATGAAGGCAGGCAGTTGCCAGACCGGGATCGCCTCGGGCCGGCCGAAACTGTCGCGGATGCGGGCGGCGGTCAGGTCGGTGGGCAGTTCCAGCCGCGGCGCGGTGCGGGCCATGGTCTCGGGATTGGGTTGGGTCAGCGGCCATTCCTTGATGTCGGTCAGTTCCCACGCACCCTGCGTCAGCCGGGCCGTGGCCGCGTCGATGCGCCGGGTCGGGCCGGTATCGGGCGCGAATACCATGAAGGTCGCATCGTAAAGCGTGGTGGCGTCGGGGCTTGCGCGGCTTGCCCGGATCACGACCTGGCCCGAGGTCTCGTCCCCGTTCCCGTTGCGCGTCGGCAGCGCCTGGCGCAGCCAGACCGCATTGTCGCCGACGCTGACGGTCTGGCCGCCGCCGCTGCGCATCTGCGCGACCGCGTCGTCATAGCGTTTCGTGGTCGCCGCCACCACCGGGTTCAGCACCGCCACCGCCAGCATCCCGGCCAGCGCCGCGGTCACGGCCGGTGCCGCCAGCACCCGGATGCCCGAGCGCCCCGAGGCGCGGATCGCCACCAGTTCCGAACTGCGCGACAGGTTCAGAAACAGCGCGATCCCCGCCAGCACGGTGATCAGCGGCAGGATGGAATAGAAACTGGCGGTGATGTTCAGGAGCGACAGCCCCGCCGCGCCCGAAAGCCCGATATTCTCGTCCGAGAAGCGGCGGATCTGCTCGACGATGTCGATCAGGAACAGGATGGCGCCGAAGATCGCCGCGATCATCACCAGCATGCGCAGGAAGCGCCGCGCGACATAGGTCGAAAGGATCATGCCGCCCCTCCTTTCGCCGCCGGCGTGCTTGACGGGTTGCGCAGTCGCCGCGGTCGTGCGGCAAGCCACAGCACGGCGCAGCAGATCGCCGCCCCGACCAGCGGCGAGACATAGATCAGCGGCCAGCGCGAGGCGTTGCCGGCGACCTGGTTCTCGGCCGCCGTGCTCAGGAACTGCACCACGATCAGCGCGACCACCGCCCAGACCACCTGCCGCCAGACCCCGAAGCGGCTGAAGCCGCCCAGAAGCAGCATGCCAAAGCCCAGCAGCGCCGCCACCGGCGCCTGGAAGGGCTTGGCCAGCCGCTCATGCGCCTCGGCCAGGGCGCGGTCGCGGGTGGCGCCGGTCGCGGCCAGCAATTCGGGATCGGGGTTCAGCAGCCGCAGGGTCGAATAGGCGCGCAGGTCGCGCTTGCGGCTCTCTCCGGTGTCGATCAGCGTTCCGAGGTCGTAGGCCAGTTCGGAAAACCGCGTCACCGACAGGCTTTGGCGGTTGCCCGCATGGCGCAGGTTCTGCACCATGCCCTGCATCATCACCAGCCGCGGCCCCTCGTCGGTCCTGACCAGCAGCGCCTCGGTCGAGGTATAGGTGGTCTGGCTGTCGGGGTTGCGGGCGTCCTCCAGGAAGAAATCCACCAGCCGCCCGTCCGCCGCGATGTCGCGGATGTAAAGCGTCACCCCCCGGACCGGATACTGGAACGCGCCGGCGCGCAGGAATTGCGCGGTGACGTTCTGCGCGATCTCGGCCTGGCGGTCGGCCAGCCGTCCGCGCGCCATGGGCACGACGGCATGGACCAGCAGCGCCACCATCAGCGCGACCAGCACGCCGAAGACCAGCACCGGCCGTGCCATCCGCCAGGGCGACATGCCGGTCGCCTGCATCGCCACCAGCTCGGATTCCGAGGACAGCCGGTTGGTGCCATAGGCGCTGGCCGCGAAGGCCGCGATGGGCAGCACGACCGAAATCACCAGCGGCAACGTCAATGCGGTGAATTCCAGCACCACCAGTGCCGTCTGCCCGTCCGAGATCAGCTGCTCGAACAGCGAGACGGCGCGGTTGATCCAGTAGACCGAGACCAGCACCAGCGCAAAGAACCCGAACAGGGTCATGAATTGCGACAGGATGTAGCGGTCGATGCGGGGCATGGGGGCTTTCGCGGGCTCGGACCCCGACTGATTAGCCGCTGCGCGACCGTTGGGAAAGCCCCGGCTCTGGTCAAGCCGCGCGGGCGTGACTAGTTTCCGCCAAGATGGAGCAACGCGAAGGGCAGGAACATGACTCATCCGGTCGAAATTTCCTTTACGGCGACGGATGTCGCGGGGCTGGCCGGGCGGGCCGGCCGCATCGCCATCCTGGTGCCGAAGGCCGGGCGGCTTCCCGCCGGTCTGCCGCGCGCGACGCGCGAGGCGCTGGCGCGGGCCGTCGAGTCGGAGGCGTGGAAGGCGGTCAAGCCCGGCAAGGCGCTGGAGCTGGCCTTTCCCGCCGGGCTGAAGGCCGAGGCGCTGCAACTCGTCCTGTTGCCCGCCGATGCCGATGTGGCGACGGCGCGCGCCGCGGGTGCGAGCATCGGCGCGAAACTGGGCAAGGCCGAGACGCTGGTCCTGGCCGGCAATCATGGCCGTGCGGCCGAGGTGGCGCTGGGGCTGGCGCTGCGGGCCTATGACTTCTCGGCCTACAAGACGAAGAAATCCGACAACGGTGCTGCTGCCGGGGGCGAGGCGCCGGCCGAGCCTGCCGCGACCACCAGCCGCACCGGCGCACCCGAGGATGCGCGCCTGTCCGACGCGGCCGGCGGGACCGAGCCGGCCCCTGACGCGGGCTCGGGCGCCACGCCGCGCGGCCGGGTGATCTTCATGCACAAGGACCCCGAGGCGCTGGCGCGCGCGGCGGCCGACGGTGCCGCGCTGGCCGAGGGCGTGTTCTTCACCCGCGATCTGGTGAACGAGCCCGCGAACGTGCTGACCACCAGCGACTTCGCCGACCGCCTGCTGGCCATGCGCGAGCTGGGCCTGGAGGTCGAGGTGCTGGAAGAGGACGAACTGGCCAGGCAGGGAATGCGCGCGCTGCTGGCCGTGGGGCAGGGGTCCGAGAGCCCGTCCAAGGTCGTGGTCATGCGCTGGAACGGCGGCGGCGAGGCTGCGCCGCTGGCGCTGGTCGGCAAGGGCGTGGTCTTCGACACCGGCGGCATCTCGATCAAGCCCGCCGCCGGCATGGAAGAGATGACCATGGACATGGGCGGCGCGGGCGTGGTGGCCGGCGTCATGCGCGCCCTGGCGCTGCGCCGGGCGCGAGCCAATGTCGTCGGCCTGGTCGGCCTGGTCGAGAACATGCCCGACGGCCGCGCGCAGCGCCCGGGCGACATCGTGCGCTCGATGAAGGGCGACACGATCGAGGTCATCAATACCGATGCCGAGGGCCGGCTCGTGCTGGCCGATGTGCTCTGGTATGCGCAGGAACGCTTCAAGCCTGCCGCCATGGTCGATCTGGCGACGCTGACCGGAGCCGTCATCATCGCGCTGGGGCACGAGCATGCCGGGGTGTTCTCGAATGACGATGCCTTCGCCGCGGCGGTGCTGAACGCCGCGAAGGCCGAGGGCGAGGGCGCCTGGCGCCTGCCGCTGGGAGCGGGCTACGACAAGCTGATCGATTCGCGCCTGGCCGACATCAAGAACACCGGCGGCCGCCCGGCGGGTTCGATCACCGCCGCGCAGTTCCTGCAGCGCTTCGTGCGCGAGGACGTGCCCTGGGTGCATCTGGACATCGCCGGGGTCGCCTTGCCGCCCGCCGAAACCGCGCTGGCCCCCAAGGGCGCCTCGGGCTGGGGCGTGATGACGCTGGACCGGCTGGTGCGCGACCGCTTCGAGAAGCAGGGCTGATGGGTTCGGCCCTGTTCTATCACCTGACCCGCTCGGGTCCGGCGCAGCTCTTGCCGATGCTGATCGGCAAGAGCCTGCAGGCGGGCTGGCGGGTCGAGCTGCGGGGCAGGGACCGGGCGCGGCAGGTGGCGCTGGACGAGGTGCTGTGGCTGCGCGAGGGTTTCCTGCCGCATGGCCTGGCCGGCGGGCCGCACGACGCGCGCCAGCCGGTGCTGCTGACCGTCGAGGGCCAGGCGGCGGCGAATGCGGCGCGCTGCCTGATCGCGCTGGACGGGGCCGAGGTTTCCGGCGCGGAATGCCTGGCGCTGGAACGGGCCTGCCTCATCTTCGACGGCAACGACCCCGAGGCGCTGGAGCGTGCCCGCGCGCAATGGCGGGCGCTGAAGGCCGAGGACGTGGCGGCGGAGTACTGGTCCGAAGCCGGCGGGCGCTGGGAGCGCAAGCAGTAGGCGCGGGTCTTCGCGAGCCTGCCCCGGCCCCTATCCGGGCAGGACGGGGCGGATCAGCGTTCGAGGATGAGCCGGTTGCCCTCGATGCTGACGCGGGCAAAGCGCGACAGGTAGGACATGCCCATCAGCGACTGGCTGAGATCGGCGCGCAGCACCACGGCCGGGACGCGGGTGTCGCGGATATCGCCGATGGCGACCGAATCGAGCAGAACGGTCGCGGTCTGGACGATGCCGTTCGCGGTGCGCGCCTGCCCGGCATAGGCAAGGCCGTCGGGGTCGATGCCGACCCGGGCCGCATCCCTGGGCCCAAGCGCAATGGTGCTGGCGCCGGTGTCGATGACAAAGCGCACCGGCGTGCCGTTCACCTCCGCCGTCAGGTGGTAATGGCCGTCATTGCCGATGGGCACCTCGATCCGGCCGCCTTCCAGCATGCGCGCCTGGGGCGAGACCGTGCCGCGGATATCGTCCCACAGCCCGGCCAGCGCCACGACGCCCAGGAAGATCAGCGCCCAGGCCGCCGCCTGCCGCAGCGCCTGGCCCGGCCGGCTGCGCAGCTCGACCAGCAGGAAGCCCCCGACCGCGACCAGCAGCAGCGCGAGATAGGCGAAGCGGCCGAACTCCTCGCCCATCAGACCAGCCCCGAGCCCTTGAGCCCGTCGATCACGAACTGGATCGACAGTGCCGCCAGCAGCATGCCGAAAAGCCGGGTGACGACCATGGTGCCGGTGCGGCCCAGCACATGGGCGATCGGCCCGGCGACGGCGAACAGCGCCGCGGCGATTCCCAGCACCGCCAGCATGACCCCATGGATCATCAGCGTGTGGGCGGCGCTCGCATCATGGCCGACCAGCAGGATCATCGTGGCCAAGGCCCCCGGGCCGGCCAGCAGCGGCGTCGCCAGCGGAAAGACCGAAGGGTCGTCGTCATCGTCCCTGGCCTGGCCCTCGCGCCGCTCGGTGCGGCGTTCGAAAAGCATGTCGAGCGCGGTCAGGAACAAAAGCAGCCCGCCGGCGATGCGAAAGGCGGAAAGCGAGATGCCGATGCCGGTCAGGATCGCCTCGCCCGCAAGGCCGAAAAGCGTCATCAGCCCCGCCGCGATGGCCAATGCCCGCCAGCCGATTCGCCGCCGCCGCTGAGGCGTCATGCCACGGGTCAGCGCGATGAACAGCGGCGCAAGCCCCACCGGGTCGATCACGACGAACAGCGTGACGAAGGCGCTGATGATCTGGGTTATCTCCATATCGTTACTTTATTCCCCGGATTTCATGCGATGGAAAGCATGGCGGATTTTCCGCCGGGCTGCCATGGTTGGGAAGACAAGGGCTCGTTTGGGCTTTGCATTGCAATGGTCGAGGACTACATATGGCCCGTCAACGCCGGCACTGCCGGCAAGGAGTGGAAACGACATGCTGAACAACATCGGCCTTCCGGGGCTTTTGCTCATCGCGGTGGTGGTGCTGGTGCTTTTCGGGCGCGGCAAGGTCTCGTCCCTGATGGGCGAGGTGGGCAAGGGCATCACCGCATTCAAGAAGGGCGTCAAGGACGGCGCCGAGGAATATGACCGCGCCGCCGAGGACGCCAAGAAGCCCATCGGCCAGAGCCCGGCCGAGGACGCGACCCGCGCCCAGGCCCAGACCAACGAGGCCATGCGCGACGTCACGCCGCACGGCACCGACCGTTCGTAACCGGCGCGGGACATCGCAATGCTGGATATCGGCTGGAGCGAGCTGCTGCTGATCGGCATCGTCGCGCTGATCGTGATCGGGCCGAAGGATCTGCCGCATCTGTTCCATTCGCTGGGACGGATCACGGCCCGCGCCCGCTCGATGGCGCGAGAGTTTTCCAGCGCTATGGAAGATGCCGCCAAGAGTGCCGGCCTGGACGAGGCCGGCAATGCCTTGCGCGACGTCAAGTCGCTGACGTCGAAGAAGGCGCTGGGGCTGGATGCCTTGGAGCGCGCGGCCGATCGGTTCGAGAAATGGGAACCCAAGGCCCCCTCGCGCAGCACGCAGGTCGTGCCGGATCCGGGCGCGACCGGACCCGAGCCCGGCGACGGCCCGAGCCCGGCCGGCAGCCCCTCCGACAGCCCTGCCGCATCCGGGTCCGGGCCGGAGGCCGCGCCGGCGGCGTCGATCGCGGCCGACGATCACATACCCGGCCAGCGCCGCCTGCATGCGGTGCGCCGCTCCGATACGAAAGATCGCTGAGTGTCCGCGAAATCCGACAAGAACCCCGACAGCATCGACGACAGCTCGGCCCCGCTGATCGAGCATCTGGCTGAGTTGCGGACCCGGCTGATCTGGTCGGTCCTGGCCTTCGTCGTGGCGATGGTTTTGTGCTATACGGTCTGGAACCCGATCTACAACTTCCTGACCCGGCCGATCTGTCACGCACTCGAGACGCGTGGGCAGGAATGCGGACTGATCCTGCTGAAGCTTCAGGAAGGCTTCTTCGTCGCCATCCAGATTTCTTTCCTGGGCGGCTTCGTGCTGGCTTTCCCGATCATCGCCTACCAGCTTTGGCGCTTTGTCGCGCCGGGCCTGTATCGCAGCGAAAAGGCGGCTTTCCTGCCGTTCCTGGTCGCTTCGCCGGTGATGTTCATGATCGGCGCGGCCTTCGCCTATTACATCATCCTGCCCATGGCCTATGATTTCTTCCTGGGCTTCCAGCAGGGCCCGCTGGCCTTGCCCGACGATCCGGCGGCGGCGGCCGAGCAGAATCCGCATCTGGCCGGGATCGTCTTCCAGGGCTCGGTCAGCGAATACCTGACGCTGACCACCAAGTTCATCCTGGCCTTCGGCCTGTCCTTCCAGTTGCCCGTGGCGCTTACGCTGATGGGCAAGGCGGGGCTGGTGTCTTCCGAGGGGCTGGGCAGCGTGCGCCGCTATGCCATCGTGGTGATCCTGATACTGGCCGCCATCGTCACCCCGCCCGACGTCATCAGCCAGATCGTGCTGTTTACTGTGATCTACGGGCTTTACGAGGTGTCGATCTTCCTCGTGCGCCGGATCGAGAAGAAACGCGAACTGGAAGAACGGGAAGCCGATGTCTGAAGAAGCCCTGTCGCGCATCGCCGCGGCGCTGGAACGCATGTCGCCGCCGCCCGCGGCCGAGCCGAGTTTCACCGAGGCGACCGCCTATGTCTGGCAACCCGATCCCGACCGGCTGGAGCCCGTCGCCGAGGTCAACCGCGTCGATCTGGTGCAGTTGATCGGCATCGACCGGGCGCGCGACACGCTCCTGGCGAATACGTTGCAATTCGCCCGCGGCCATGCGGCGAACAATGCGCTGCTCTGGGGTTCGCGCGGGATGGGAAAAAGCTCGCTGGTCAAGGCGGTGCATGCCGAGGCGGTGCGCCAGGGCCTGCCCCTGGTTCTGGTCGAGATCGCGCGCGAGGATCTGGGCTCGGTCGGGCGGCTGCTGGCGATCCTGGGCCGGGCGAGCGACCGCCGCTTCGTGCTGTTCTCGGACGACGTGTCCTTCAGCCATGACGACACCCAATACAAGTCGCTCAAGGCGGTGCTGGACGGCGGCATCTCGGGCCGGCCGGCCAACGTGATCCTTTACGCCACCTCGAACCGGCGCCATCTGATGCCGCGCGACATGATCGACAACGAGCGTTCGACCGCGATCCATCCCGGCGAGGCGGTGGAGGAAAAGGTCTCGCTCTCGGACCGTTTCGGGCTGTGGCTGGGTTTCCATCCCTGTTCGCAGGACGAATACCTCGCCATGGTGCGCGGCTATTGCGACGCCTACGACCTGCAGATCCCCGAGGATCGGCTGCGTGCCGAGGCCATCGAATGGCAGGCGACCCGCGGCTCGCGCTCGGGCCGGGTGGCCTGGCAGTTCTTTACCGACTTGGCGGGACGCAGCGGGATTTCGGTCTGATTGCACGGGCTTTTCCACGCGGGTGGCGGCGGTTTTGGCCGCGCCGCCGCGCGTGTTTTTTTTGAGTATTTTGGGGAACGAAGAAGCTGGCCGGCGGCTGTCGTGGCGAACGGGGCCGACTGCGCGGCAGGTTGGTCAAAAACTTTGACAAAGCTGCTTTCGGCCCCTTGACGCTCCCCGCCGCGCACCGTAAATCGCACGCACCCGTGGCGGAGTAGCTCAGCTGGTTAGAGCAGAGGAATCATAATCCTTGTGTCGGGGGTTCAAATCCCTCCTCCGCTACCACTTCCCCCCCTTGCAGATGGATCCCTGGCGCCCCGTTCGGGGGTGGCAGGAATGTCTGTGGGAATCGAGCACCTTTCGGTTTCACGCAGGCTCGTCCGATCCGGTGAACAGGTCCAGAGGGGCCTTCTGTGCAGCCCCCTGCCAATCCATCTTGGCGCAGCCTGCCGCCGCCTTTGCTGAAAAGCCGGTGACGCACCGGGTATGCGGCGGCGGCGCTCTGCGGCCGGCCGGGAACGGCGATCCTCGTCGGGGGCCTTGGCGCGGCCTAATCCGCCGGCTCGAAGGGGAAGGGCTCCGCATCGGCGAAGGCGTCCGAACTCTCGCCCGCATGGATCGTCGCCATGTCCACGCCCAGGTCCAGTTTGCGCACGGGCGCGCCTTCGGAAAAATCCAGCTCCTTCAGGTCGACCCAGAAGGTATTGGGCGAGATCGCCGATTCGACGTAATAGAGGCGGCTTTTCTGATCGGCCACGACCCGCCAGCGCGTGGTGGACAGGTTGGGCGCGTCGGGAATGCTGACGCCGTAGGGGACCGAGGCATTGCGCACCACGCTGAACACCGCGGAGGCGGCAATGCGCGGATCGTCGCTTTGCGCGACCATGTCGACATAGGTGCTGGCGCGCACGAAGCGGTCGGCGGCGCGGGTGGTCCCGGGGAGGGTCTCGCGCGGGTTCATCCCCTTCCAGTAATCGGTGATCGCCAGTTGCTGGTCATAGGGCGGGTCGTTCGTCATGACGCGATACTGGCGGCCGTGATGGATCTGCAATTCGCCGTCGATCCATTCCAGGATCGCGCTGTCGCCCGTCGCATCCGACAGCGACAGATGCACCGTGGTCAGCTTGCCGGGCTGGGCGGGAACGTCCTTGGTCACCGTGTCGAAGGGATGCGCGCGCAGATATTGCACCGCCTCGTCCACGGTCGCGAAATTGTCCAGGAAGAACTGCGCCCAGACGGCCAGCGACATGCGCGGCGTCTGCCCGTCATCCTCGGGGTATCGCGACTGAAGCAGCCACAGCATGTTCGCCACCAGCCCCTCCTCGTTCATGCCGTCCACGGTCGAGATGTCATAGCCCGACACGACGACGCTGCCGTATTTCGAGACCCACTCGACCGAACGCGGCCCGGCCGCACCGTCGCGTTTCATGCCCTTGGGAAACAGCCAGAGATTGCTCACCATCGGCATGCTCCAGTCCATGGAGCGGCCGGTCAGGACGCGCCCCTCCGGGCCGAGATAGGTCACGCGGGTGCAGGCCTCGGCCACGGGGGCCGTCAGGGTCGCGGTCAGCGCAAAGGCTGCGGCCAGTTTTCGAAACATCGTCCATCTCCGCTCAGAAACGCCAGGTCATGCCGAAAGCGGTTCGGCCATGGTCACGTCGAGTCGTGTGCCGCCGCTTTCATAGTCCACGTCCATTGACGAATAGCCGATGTCGCCCAGCAAGACGAGGCGATCCTTGCGGGCATGTCCCGACAGGAAAAGCGGGTTGTCCAGGTCGTCGAGGACATCGGAAAGGGACTTGTCGAAGGAAACCGTGGGCGCGCGTTGAATGGGGCCATATCCTCGCCCGATCCGGCGGGCCAGACATGGGGGCGGTCCGTCCGTTCCAGCGGTTTTCGGCAGAGGCAGGCAGCGCAGTCGGTCCGGGACAAGCGCTGTGGAGATGACGAGTGGATTTCGTCTCATGCCATATCCCCCGACCTGGGTCGTTCTTCCTGGTCAGGCGGCCTTTCATGGGTGACTATGGATCATCGCTGCCGGCAAGTCAGGCGAGATCGGCTTCAGGTTCGTGGGCTCCACCGTTGACGACCCGGCAGGTGGTAATGCCGGGCCTGGTTTCGTGGGCCGTGCCGTGCTCCCGGCGTCCGATGCTCTCTGGGCGGCTGGATGCTGCTGGCCTGATTGGCGCTTTCGAGCCAGGACCGCAATAGAGCCACATCCGGCCTCCTTCTTTCTTGTGCAAATATCCCCGGCTCTCGGCTCTCGGCCCTCGGCCTTCGACCTTGGGGCCTCACTTGACGCC